>NZ_CP045542.1:300004-600009 GCF_009792315.1 Mycoplasma sp. NEAQ87857
TTAGCTGCTATTTGTGATTTAATCTACCTATATACTCAAAGAAATGTAATTGACATAAGAAAAGCTGCAAGTTTAGTTATTCCTGCAATTTTAATTGGACAAGTAATTGGACGTTGAGGAAACTTCGGAAACCACGAACTTTATGGAAAAATCGATTGATCTGGTAAAAGTTCATTAGTATTTGGTCATGGTTTTGCTAGTCATATGTTTATTAGTGATAACTACTCTCAAGCATTAGGTTTAAACGGTGCTTATAGATATCCATTATTCTTATATGAAGGAATAGCTAACTTTGTTGGTTATCTAACAATAGTTTGAATAATTAATTTCTTATGATTATTAAAACCTGGGGCTAGCGCAGGATTATACTTCATTTGATATGGTACAGTTAGACTTTCTATGGAACCATTAAGACAAGATTCATTTAATTTATACATTTATGCTTCATTAGCATTCATTATCTTTGGTTTATTAATCTTTAGTTACTTCCAATTCTTTTCAAGAGTTAAATATCAATTAGTTAAACAAAATAAACGTAGAACTTATGTATATGCTAATCCAGAACAATACGCTAATAATGTTAATGTAAGCTCTTTTGGATATTTATACAAAAAACTTATAATTACAAACTTAAAAAAATAATCCATTAGGAGGATTTATGGAAAACAAATACGACCTTGTTATCGTAGGAGCAGGACCTGCAGGATTAAATGCTGCATTATATGCTTCTAGAGCAAATTTAAATGTGGCCTTTGTTGAAAAAGGAGCTCCTGGAGGTAAATTATCATCTACTTCAAAAATCGAAAACTGAATTGGTACTGAGATTGTTGAAGGATGAAAATTAGCTACTGACTTTTTTGAGCACGCTCAAAAATATGGAGCCAAATATGTTTATGGTGATGTTGTTGAAATCAACCGTTTAGGTGATTATGATTTTGAAATAATTTTAAAAAATGGTGAAAAACTATTTTCTAAAACCGTTCTTATTGCTGTAGGAATGACTAATAGACGTCCTACTTTTGTAAAAAACCACCAAATGTATGAAAACAGAGGAATGAGTTTCTGTGCTATTTGTGATGGACCTATGTTTAAAGGTCATCCTACTGTGGTTCTTGGTGCAGGTAATTCTGCAGTTGAAGAATCAGTATATCTTTCAAGCATTGCTTCAGAAGTACATATTGTACTTAAAGATGATAAATTTACTGCTGAGCCTAGATTAGTAGATGATTTATTAAAATTACCTAATGTTTATGTTTATAAAAACTCTCAAATTGATCGTTTAGAAGGTGAAAACTCTTTAGAAAGAGTTTATGTAATTAATCAAGATGGTAAAGAAGTTGAAATTTTTGCTAAATCATTCTTCCCTTACATTGGTATGGAACCTAATGCAGGTTTTGTTAAACATTATGAACACATCTTTGATGATAAAGGATTTATCATCACAAATAACTTTATGGAAACAGCAATCCCTGGATTATTTGCTGCAGGAGATATTAGATCAAAAGATATTCGTCAAATCATTACCGCAGCTAGTGATGGAGCAATTGCTGGTAAAAAGATTGTTGATTTAATTAACGCAGAAGCTAAATAAAACTATTAAACCAAAAGATGAACCTTATAGTTCATCTTTTTTATCGCTCTTAACATAGAAAGTTGCTTTACCCTTACCATGTCTTTCAATATAACCCTCTTCTACAAGTTCCTTTAATGTGTTCTCTACAGTTGCGTGTTTAACACTAGGTACAAGATCTAAAATTTCTACTTTGGTAAATATACCAATTTTCTCTCTAATAGCTCTTTGAATCATTTCTTTTGATGATGCGTTTAAGTCAAAATAATTAACTCTTTGTTCAAAATCAACATAGCTCATTAAAATGATTCTTAGCATATATTTAATAAATGGAATAGGGTTAAAGTCTTGATTATATCAAGTGCTGCTAGCTTGCTCTAAAGCACTGTAATACGCTTCTTTAGTTCGTTCTATCCTTGTTTCTAAACTTATATACCTACTGATTAAATGACCTTCTTTTTGTAATAATAAACTAGTTAATAATCTGCTCATTCTTCCATTTCCATCACTAAAAGGGTGAATGCAAAGAAAATCTAAAATAAAGAGAGAAATAGTAATTAAAGGATTTACATCGTGCTTACTTAAAGCATAATTAAACTCTTTACATAAATTTTCCATTGCTAATGGTGTTTGATTCGGCTCTAATGACCTAAACCTTTCTTTCATACTTCCATCACTATTAACTTGGACAATAACATTAGGAGTATCTTTAAATTTACCACCAAAGCTTTTGTTACTATGTTGATATAAATCTCGATGTAATTGCAAAATGTAATTATTATTAATTGCAATCTCTTGATAATTTTTATTAATTGTTTCTAAAACATCTTTATAACCCAAAATCTCCTGCTCTTCTATATTTAATGGTGTTGTATTGTTTTCTACTAATTCCTTAATTCTAGAACTGGAAGCCATAATCCCTTCGATCTTATTTGAATCTTGGACACTTTCAAACATTGCTACTTTAGCTAAATGTTCTAAGACCGCTGGTTTTTGTTTAATAAACACTTCCATTTTACCTTGATGATAATTAATTAAACTCACTAAATTAACAATTTCGTTATCTCAAGTTCAATTATTATATTTTCTGTAATTAAATTCTTTCATATCTTTTCCTTTTTTTATTCTCCTAAAATTATACAACTTTTAGGAGAATAAAAAATTTATATATGTAATAAATTACTTATTTTTTTAGAAAATTTATAATTATCGATTTTCTAAAAAAAATAAATATATAAAATAAAGATATAAATTGAACAAAGGATAAAAATGAATAGAGAAAATACTGTTTTATTTGGAATGGAAAATTCCTTAAAACTTGCACAAAAAGTGTCAGAACTTACAGGTATTGAACTATCAAAGGTTAACCGTACTGTTTATGCAGATGGTGAAGTTATGATGGTTTCAGAACCTACTGTTAGAGATAAAGATGTATTTATTATTGCATCTACTTCTAGACCAGTAAATAATAATATTATGGAATTATTATTATTTATTGACTCTTTAAAAAGAGCTAGTGCTAGAAGCATTAACATTTGCTTAAGCTACTACGGGTATGCAAGACAAGACCGTAAAGCTAGCGGAAGGCAACCAATTGGAGCTAAATTAGTAGCAGATTTATTACAAACTGCTGGAGCTTCTAAAGTTATTTGTGTGGACTTACACAACCCTTCAATTCAAGGATTCTTTGATATCCCTGTTGATGATTTAAGAGGACAATTCCCTCTTGCTAAAGCTCTTAAAGCTAGAAAAGAAAAATTCACTGTTGTATCTCCAGATCACGGAGGAACTACTAGAGCTAGAAAATTAGCTGAATTAATTGCTGATACAGTTAAAATTTGTATTATTGATAAACGTAGAACTGGTGTTAATCAAACTGAAGTTATGGGATTAATTGGTAACATTGAAAACCAAAATGCTGTTATTGTGGATGACATTATTGATACTGGTGGAACTATTTTAAAAGCTGTTAAAACCTTAAAAGACAATGGTGCTAAAAAGGTTATCGTTGTTGCAACTCATGGTATTTTTACCAAAGGTTTTGATATGTTTGAAAACAATGATGATGTTGAAAAAGTTATTATTACTGATAGTATTGATAACTATGAATTATTAAACAAATACAAAAAATTAGAAATTGTTGGTTTGGGAGAATTCTTAGGTAAAGTAATTAATGCATCACTTAATGGCGGAAGCATTTCAAACGTTTATCTAGACTTTAAAGAAGAAATTAAAAATATGTAATACAAAAATGCAATAGTAATATTGCATTTTTATTTATAATTTTAAAAAAGGTGTCAGTTAGCGTTATATATCAAGTAGAGAGAAGGAATTATGAATAAATTACAGCAATTAATTAATGAATATTGTCCTAATGGAGTGGAGTATAAGAAAATCAAAGATATTTGTGCTGTTTCTAGAGGTGTAGTAATATCCAAGGACTATATTTCTAAAAACATTGGTAAATATCCTGTTTATTCATCACAAACTCAAAACAACGGAATTATTGGATATATAAATACCTATAAATATTCAGGGGAGTATGTTTCTTGAACTACTGATGGAGCATATGCAGGAACCGTATTTTATAGAAATGGTAAATTTAACGCTACAAATATTTGCGGATTATTAGAACGCAAAAATAATGATATTAATATGAAATATCTATCATATATTCTTGGTTCATACACACCTAAATTCGTTAATCAAGCAAATGGTAATCCTAAATTAATGTCAAATGTAATGTCAGATATTGAAATTCCTGTTCCTCCTTTAAAAATTCAAGAAGAAATTGCAAGTGTACTAGATTCCTTTGCCGACCTTACAGCTGAGCTTACAGCTGAGCTTACAGCTGAGCTTAACTTACGTTCATCTCAATATGTCTATTATAGAGATAGGTTACTTGATTTTCGAGAAAATCAAGAAATAAAAATTAAAAAATTAGGTGATTTTTGTTCTGTAAAAATGTGTAAAAGAGTTTTAAGTAGAGATACTAACGATATTAGCGGTATCCCTTTTCACACAATTTCCACAATAGGAGGAAAAAGCAATAAATTCATTTCACAAAAATTATTTAATGAATTAAGAAACAAATATTCTTACCCTTCAAAAGGTCAAATATTAATCTCTACTTCTGGAACCGTTGGCAAAATTCTTGAATTTGATGGTGAAGATCAATACTTTCAAGATTCAAATATTGTTTGATTAGAAAATGATGAAAAGGATATTTTAAACAAGTATCTCTACTATTTTTTAAAAACAAAACCTTGAAGTATAGGTAAAACAAGTACAATTGAAAGACTTTATAATAAAGACATTGAAAATATAACTATTAAAATACCTTCTATTTCTATACAAAGAAAAATTATTTATTTCTTGGATAATTTCGAAACAATATCTTTTGATTTAAATATCGGTTTACCAAAAGAAAGCGAGTTAAGAACCAAACAATACGAATACTACCGTGATCAAATATTTAATTACCTAAATACCGGTGCTGTTGATAGAGCAGAGAGAGAGAGAGAGAGAGACGATCTGAATTAATTACAATTCTTACTCATATATTTGGTCATATTAATGTTAAATTAATCGATGTAACTGAATTTATTCGTGGTGTTTCTTATTCTAAAAATGATGAAATAAAAGATTCTTCAACAGATGATTATATAAATATTCTTAGAGCAAATAATATCTCACTACAAAGTCAATTATTATTTGAAGATATTAAAAAAATTAAAAACACTATTAAAATTAAAGATTCTCAAAAACTATTTAAAAATGATATTTTAATGTGCATTGCAAGCGGATCTAAAGAGCATATTGGTAAAGTTGCTTTCATATCAAATAATATCGAAAACTATAGTTTTGGTGCTTTTATGGCAAAAATTAAAACCTTGAAATCTGCTAACCCTAGATTTATTTATCACTTTTTAACTAGCGATAAATTAAATGATCAATTACATAAATTAATTGATAGTTCAACGATAAATAATATAAATAATGATATTTATTCAAATATAAATATAACTATTCCTTCATTATCTGTTCAAAATAAAATAGTTAATGTTTTAGATAACTTTAAGAAAGTATGTTCTAGTTTAAATATTGGTTTACCCAAAGAAATAGAATTAAGAAATAAACAATACCAATATTACCGTGATCAAATCTTTAACTACCTAAATACTGGTAAGTTTGATAGAGCAGAGAGAGAGAGAGAGAGACTAGATCTAGTTAAATTACTATTATTTATCTTTGATCAAGTTGAGGTCTCTCTTGAAGATATTGGTTATTTTTACAACGGCTTAACAGGTAAAACTCAAGTTGATTTTACTCATAGTTCTAATTCATATTTTGTTTCTTTTATTGATGTGTTTAATAATATAGAAATAAATAATGATTTGAAATTAAATAATAAAGTTCAAATAAAAGAAAATGAAAAACAAAATAAGGTTCTTGTTAATGATTTGCTTTTTACAGGATCATCAGAAAATCAAAACGAATGTGCTATGTGTTGTTTATACAACAAACAAAGCGACGAAAGAGTTTATTTAAATAGTTTTTCATTTGGACTTAGATTATATGATTACAACTTCATAAATCCACATTACTTAAAGTTCTTATTTCACACAAATAACTTAAGATCTAACATCAATAGGTGTGTTAATGGTGTAACAAGATTTAATTTATCTAAGGATAAATTTAAGAAAATTAAAATTGTTATCCCTTCATTATCTATTCAAAACAAAATAGTAAATATATTAGACAATCTCCATCAAATATCAAATGATTTTTCTCAAGGTATACCTTTAGAAATTGCACTTAGACAAAAGCAATATAATTACTACAGAAATTACGTTTTTAGCTTATTAAATCAAAAATATAAAAAGTAAAAAAGTACAAAAAGTAAAATTGTACTTTTTTATTTATAATTAGTACAAAGGATAATATGACAAGTAAAGAAATAGTAAAGAAAAAATGTATTGATAATAATTGAGATTTCTCTCTTTTTGAACAATATGTAAATATGATAGAAGAAAAAAATAAAGTAATGAATCTTACTGGGTTTTCTGGTGAAAGATTATGAACTGAAGGTATTTTAGAATCTTTAGATTTTATGTTAGAAATAACTAAAGATTTAGAAAATGGAACAATTTTAGATATAGGTGCAGGAGCAGGTTTTCCTTCTATACCTTATATCTTGACCAAACCATCTAATAAAGTAGTTATTTATGAACCAATTCAAAAAAGAGTTAATTTCCTAAATGAAGTTATATCAGAACTTAATTTAGGAAATTATATTCAAGTCTTTAAACAAAGAGTTGAAGAAGTTAAAGATAAAAATATCTTTGATATAGCAACAGCTAGAGCTGTTGCTAGTGTTCGGTCATTATTAATGGCAGCATTTCATGTGGTAAAAGTTAAAGGTAAAATGATTTTATTAAAATCTAATTTAGTAGATCAAGAATTAAAAGATGCTAGTGATGTAATTAAACAATTAAGCGTAGATATAAATTATTATAAATTTGATATACCTAATTTAGATAGAACCAACTATATTTTAGAAATAACCAAAAAAAGATCAACTCCAAAGCAATTCCCTTACTCTTGAAAAGAAATCAAAGCTAAATCAAAATAATTTTGAGAAAAGAACATGAACAAAATAGAAAAATTAATTTATGAGCTTTGTCCTAATGGAGTAGAGTATAAGAGAATAAAGGATATCGCAATATTTGGTACAACTAATTTAGTAAACAAAAAAAGCAATATAGAAAATGGTAAATATCCTATTTACAATTCAAGTATTAATATATTTGGCAGAAGTGATAATTATAACAATCCTGGTGATTCTATAATAATTGCTTCCAGAGGCAATGCGGGTTTTATAAATTATTCTAGCGAGAATTTTTTTGCTGGTAATTTATGCTATGTAATTAGATCTAAATCTAATAATTTATTAACTAAATTTATTTATTATTATTTAAAGAATAATCAAGATAAAATTATTAACCAATTAGTATCAAAAGGAGCAATTCCTGCTCTAAATAAATCTGATTTTATTCTTTTTGAAGTGCCGGTTCCACCATTAAGCATCCAAAAAGAAATCGTAAGTGTACTAGACTCCTTCACCGAGCTTACAGAAGAGCTTACAGAAGAGCTTACAGAAGAGCTTAACTTACGTTCAGCTCAGTATGTCTATTATAGAGATAGATTACTTGATTTTGAGGATAATTCACGAATAAAAATAAAAAAATTAAGTGAAATATCTACCATATTAGTCGGTAGAGATAAACCTAATGATTATCTAGAGTATAAAAATGAAAAATATAAGTTTCCTATTGTAAGCAATGGTAAAGGACAAAAGGCAATTTTAGGTTACTCAGATACATTCAGCATTAATGATGAATGTGTAACAATATCAGCAAGAGGAACAATAGGATATTGTGAATATAGAGATTATCCATTCACCCCTGTTGTTAGATTACTAACATTGATTCCAAATAATAATACTAGTGCTAAATTCTTATATCATTATTTATCCAAATATTTTAGTGAAAAAACATTTGATACATCTACAATACAACAATTAACTAGAATAGATATTCAAGATATCAAAATATATGTACCTTCATTATCTATTCAAAATGAAATAGTTAATTTTCTAGATAATTTTGAATATGTATGTAACGATTTAAATATCGGTCTACCTAAAGAAGTAGAACTAAGAAACAAACAATACCAATACTACCGTGACCAAATCTTTAATTACCTAAATACTGGTGTTGTTGATAGAGCAGAGAGAGAGAGAGAGTGGTAGCCTTCTCAAAATACTTCAATATATCTTCAATTCAATTACAATACCTTTATCATATGTAATGAATTATCAACAACCCGCTAAGTATTTAGTTGGTAAAGATCCAAAATATAATAATAAATATAAAACACCTGTTTTGACAGCTGGTAAAAGTTTTGTTTTAGGATACACCAATCAAACAGAAGGTATATATAATGCAAACATAAATAATCCCGTAATTATTTTTGATGATTTTACTTGCGACAATAAATGAGTTGATTTTGATTTTAAAATTAAGTCTTCTGCTATTAAAATATTAAAACCATTTGATGAAAATATTATTAATTTAAAATTCGTTTACTATTGAATGCAAGTTAATATAAATCAAACCAGCAATCATAAAAGACATTGAATACAAGACACTTCTAGCAAGTTAATCACTTTAACTTCTTTATCTATACAAAATAAAATTGTTGATTTTTTGGATAACTTTGAACAAACTATTATTGATCTCAATATAAAATTACTTAAAGAAGTAGAATTAATAAACAAATAATACCAATACCACCGTAATCAAATATTTAACTACTTAAATACTAGTGAGTTTGACAGAACAGAAAGAGAGATTAAATCCAATTAAATCACTATTATTTATCTTTATCAAGTGAAAGTTACTTTATTTTATATATCGCTAATAAGCAGAATGGCCTGGCAAAACCTATTTCTTAAAACAAAATAGTAAATATATTAGATAATCTCCATCAAATATCAAATGATTTTTCTCAAGGTATACCTTTAGAAATTTCACTTAGACAAAAGCAATACACTTATTATCGTAATTACCCATTTGAACTTCTAAGCAAAAAATAATAAAAAATCATATAAGTATGACTTATATGATTTTATTTTTGTTTTCTTTTCATAGTAGGGAATAATAAAACATCTCTAATTGAATCTTTTTCTGTTAATAACATTGTTAATCTATCAATTCCAATACCACAACCACCTGCAGGAGGCATTCCGTATTCTAAAGCATCAACAAAGTCTCAATCTATGTCACTTGCTTCATCATTTCCGTTGTTTTTCTCTTCTAATTGTGCTTCAAAACGTTCTAATTGATCAATTGGATCTGAAAGCTCTGTATACATATTTGCATATTCTTTAGTATTAATAAATAACTCTGCTCTTTCAGTGAATCTTGGATCATCTGTTTTAGCAGTTAAAGGAGAAATTTCAATTGGATGACCATATACAAATGTAGGTTGAATTAATGTTTTTTCAATTAATTCTTCAAATAATTCATTAATAATATGACCTAATTGGAAGAATTTTTGAATCTTAATACCGTGTTTTTTAGCTACTTCTGTAGCTTCTTCAAATGAAATAGTTCTAAAATCTACTCCTGTTGCTTCTGAAACTGCATCAACCATATCAATACGATTAAATGGTTTAGTTAAATCAATTTCTACACCTTTATTAATAACTTTAGTTTTATTTAATTTAACAGCAATTCTTTTGATTAATTCTTCAGTACGATTCATCATACCTTCAATATCAGTATATGCTTCATAAAATTCAATAGAAGTAAATTCAGGATTATGAGTTGTATCAATACCTTCATTTCTAAAAATACGACCAATTTCATAAACTCTATCAATTCCACCAACAAGTAATTTTTTAAGTGGAATTTCTGTAGCAATTCTTAAAACAAATTCTTGATCTAATGCATTATGATGAGTTTTAAATGGTCTTGCTGAAGCTCCTGATAAATAATCGTGTAAAAATGGTGTTTCAACTTCCATGTATTCTAACTCATCAAAATATCTTCTAATTTCACTAATAATTTTAGTTCTTGCTCAAAAGACATTTTTTGATTCTTCATTCATAATTAAATCAACATATCTTCTACGGTATCTTTCTTCAATATCACTTAATCCGTGGAATTTATCAGGAAGTGGTTTTAAAGCTTTTGAAAGTAATTTAATATTTTTAGCTTTAACTGTAACTGCACCTGTATTGGTTTTCATTACCAAACCTTGCACATAAATAATGTCTCCAAGGTCAAAAGTATCAACTAATTTAGTTAAATTTTCATCCATTTTTTTATTAAAATATGCTTGAATTTTTCCATGATAATCTTGAATTAAAATAAAAGGTCCACGCATTGTCATAATTCTTCCAGCAATAGCTGTAGAAAATGCTTTTTCTTCTAATTCTTCTTTAGAATATCCTTCATATTTAGCAGCTAATTGATCTGAATATTCAATATCTTTTAAGTTTTTTGCTTTAGCAAAAGCTTCAATATTATTATCTTTGTAAAAATCTAATTTATTACGTCTAATTAATTCTTGTTCTGTATGTTTTTCCATATTTAACTCCTTATTTTTTACTTAAAGTTAATGTAAATAAAGTATACATTATTTATAAATTTTATGTTATTTACTTATAGCATCAATAATGATTGGTGCATGATCACTTATATTTCTTATTAAATTAAAATCACTGGTTGATTTTTTATATAAATCCTTATATTTTTTAGCTGTAATTTCTTTATTAAATAAATGGTTTTTAAAACCTTTAACAATATCGATTTTAAATCAGAAATTAGGTTCTTCATTATAGTCTCTAAAATCAATATCACCTTCTTTAAATACTCATTTATCATAGCTATTTGAATAACCTGAATGATTTTTCTTTTTTGCAAAAGCGTTTGCAGTAGTTAATGATGTTAAGAATTTAGTATTATTTGCAATGTTTGAAGGGTAAAAACTTTGAGTATTTGATTTTAAATTAACATAATCAAAAATTGATGCTGATTCTTCTTTGATATTAGTATCTCCACCAAAGATGATATTATTTGAGTTTGAAATTGATTTAAAGAATTCAAAAGCTTGAATTAATCCTATTGCTTCTGATATCTCTTTACTTCCTTGATTTTTTATCTCATAAGTTCCATCTAAAATACCTTTAACAGGTGTTTCATTACTATTTGCCTTTACTCCTGGAGAATCAAAATGACCAAAGAAAGTAGTAATTAACTTATTGTTATTTTTAATTCTAAATTGCATACCAAATAAAGGTCTAACAAAACTATCATCTGCATCTAAAACACTTACAACATCATCATTTGATTCAACTTTTTTAATAGGTCCTTTAAATGAATCATACATCTTATTATTGTTGAAATTTACTGGTTCTACTGTTTGGTTATTATAAATAATAGCAATTTGTTCTTTTGAAGTTTTATAATCCTTATTTAAAGCTTGATCAATAGGCTGGAATTTAAAAGAATATTTCTCAACTTTTGCAAAATCATTCATTCATTTAACAATTCTTGCAACCTTAGGACCATCATCATAATTAACTTCAGTTAATCCCATAATATCAGCATTAGATTTAAATAAAGCTGTTGCTATGTTATACACTTTTGATGATAATGCAGTAGATTTTTCTCCACCATAATTTAAGATATTTCAATGAAGAATTCTTGTTCTGTTTGAATCTTTTACGAAATTAGATTCTTTTTCTAATTCTGCATAAGAAATATCTTTGTTTATTGGTGTTTTTGGATTAGTATTTGTTTCACCAGTTGATTCTTTTGGTGTTTTATTTTCGTTATTCTTTGAACCTGATTGATCTTTTGATCCTTGATTATTTGGATTTTTAGATACTTCTATAGCAGGATCTTTAGCTTTATCATCCTTTGATTTTTTACTACCTAAATCAATACAACTTATTGCTGTTGTAGTTGCTAGGGTAGTACTTATTATTAATGAACTTAAGATTATTTTTTTAATTGTTTTTAACTTTGATATTTTCACAGTTATTATTTTACATTAATTAAGTAATTAAAAATAACAGTTAATTAAATTAACTGTTATTTTATATTTATTTAATAATTGGTAATTGTTCTACCATCTTCATATATAGATCCGCCACAGTGTCACAAACACTAGATAAACCAACAGCAACAAATCCACCTTCAACAAAAGGAGTTTTAGCAATCATAACTCTTTGTTGATTATTTAGATCTAGTCCATCAATTACCATTTCACTAGTCATAATTGAAGAACCTAAATCGCAAATAATAATTAAATCATTATTATTTGCAGTTAATAAATTATTTACCTTAGTATTAATATCAACATAATCTGTTCCAATGGTTTCAACATCTAATCCACCAGAATAATCAATTATAAAGACATTAGTAGTTTTTACATCTTCTAATAATTTAGCTAATCCTTTAGCTAAATGATAACTATGACTTACTATCATTATATTAACCATTAAATACCTCATTTACTGATAAGCAAATTAAATAAATAGTATATGATCCAGGATCATAATGTCCTATACTTCTAGGTCCTAAATAACTTGCTCTACCACTTTTAGCAATAATATCTTTAGTTTCTTGAAGTTTGCTATTAGCTCAATTAGCACAATTAGCTACAAATTCTTGATAGTTATTAACTTCTTTAGCTTTTTCTTCTACAAAATAAAGTACATCATACATAGTTTTATTATTGTATGCTGTATTACCTCTTTTTCTTAGTGCTTCATTAGCACTAGCAAAGTAATTAATAAAATCACTATAATCTAAAGCTAAATTATTTGCTTTTAATTCTTTAGCAAATCCCATTAATCAAGTAGCTAATAATGGGCCACTAGATCCACCAACATTAGATAAAATTAACATTGCAATTTTATTTAATTTAGTAGCTAAATCTAAATTATTTAATGATTCTAATTGTTCAGATACTTTTACTAAAGCTCTAGCAACGTTGGTTCCATGATCTCCATCACCAATAGCTGCATCTAATTCATTTAAATAATCTTTATTCTCATTGATGTTTAAAGTTATTTTATTAATTAATTCATTAAATTTCATATCACTCCTAAAGTTTAGTATATGCTCCTGTATCACTTGATTTAGTTAATAAATCTTGTAATTCATCATCTAGTTTTAAAATTGTCAAACTAAATCCAGGCATATCTAAGCTAGTCATATAATTTCCTACTAAAAATTCTACTACTTCTAATTGATCTTCATTAGCTAGTAATTTAATTTTTCTAGCTAAAATATATAACTCCATTAACATAGTAGAACCTAAACCATTTACCATAATAGCAACTTTATTGCCTTTTTCTAGTTTATGATGAGCTTTTAGAATTTCATAAAGTTGTTGAGTGTGTTCATCAGCAGTTTTGATTTTTTCTCTATGAGTTCCTTTTTCTCCATGGATTCCTAAACCAACTTCTACTTCATCATCTGGAATTTCAAATGATTTTTTGCCTAAAGTAGGTAAAGTACAAGCATCTAAAGAAATTCCATAAGATGCTAAGTTGTTAATAGTTTTATTAGCAACTGCTTTAACTTCAGCTAAAGTTGCTCCTAATTCTGCTTTAGCTCCTGCAATTTTATGTACAAATACAGTTCCTGCAATTCCTCTTTTTCCTACAGTATATTCACTATTTTCTAAAGCTATATCATCATCAACTACAACATAATCAACTTCTAAATCATTCATAGCTCCCATATCAGCAGCCATTTGGAAGTTCATTACATCTCCAGTATAGTTTTTAATAATTAATAAAGTTCCTTTTTTAGAACTATAGTATTCAATTGGTGCATAAACAGCATCAGGGGTTGGTGAAGTAAATATTTCTCCTAATACTGCAGCATCAAGCATTCCTTGACCTACATAACCAGCATGAGCAGGTTCATGACCACTTCCTCCACCACTGATTAAAATAACTTTATCTTCTGGTTTTTGTTTTTTAACAATAACATTGTGATCTGGTAGTTTTAATAATTTATCTGAATGAACTAAAGCAATTCCTTGAGCTAATTCACTAACAATATTTTCTACCTTATTGAATAATTTTTTCATAATTTCTCCCTGAAGAAAAACACAGACTAAGCTGTGTTTCATGTTTTATTTTGCTAATGATAATGCTAATGGAATCAAACCAATTAAGATACCAGCAAGCATAGGTGCAGCTCCTGGCACAATTAATCCATATTTAAAATCTGGAGAGGTTTGTTCTCTTGAACTTAAGAAGAATTTTTGAGTTAATGCATATACCATTCTTGGTCCTAAATCTCTTGCTGGGTTAATTGCATAACCTGTAGATGATCCTAAAGACATACCAATAGAAACAACTAATAATGTAACTGGAATTGGACCTAAGTTAGATAGAGATGGGTTTTTACCTATTGCTAAAATAACCCCAATTAACACCGCTGTTCCTACAAATTCGTATGAAAAGTTTCTTCCTGTTGCGTTTGCATAAGCAGGACCTGTACAGCTTGATCCTTTTAAATCAGCATTAGTGCTGTCTTTAATGTGGTTTCAGTTAATAAAGTTTAAAACTACTTGTCCTAGCATTGCTCCAATAAATTGTCCTAAAACATATAACAAGAACAATCCAATTGCTTTACCTTTATTAGCTAATACTCCTATATTACCAACAAGATCATATACAGTAACTGCAGGATTTAAATATCCAGGAGCTTTAAATGCTTGAGCAACAATTACCCCTACTAATACCGCAAATCCTCAAGCAAAAGTGATTAGAACTCAATTAGGTGCAGTGAGTTTAGCAAACATATTTTTGAATTTAACACTAGCAACTACACCATTACCTAAAATAATTAATAACATTGTTCCTAATATTTCTCCAAGAAATATTAGTCCAATTTCGCTACCTGTTGCAGCAAATGCACCCATTATTCCTCCACATCCTTAATTCAATTTAAAGTTCTTTTAACAGCAACATCTCATCCATGAGTGAGTTTTGATACTTCTTTGTCATCCATTTTTGGTTCAAAGACTCTATCAACTTCAGTTGTTTTTTCAATTTCTTCTAAATCTTTTCAGTATCCTGTTGCTAATCCTGCCATAAATGCAGCTCCTAAAGCAGTAGTTTCTACATTTTTAGGTCTAACAACATTGGTTTTTGAAATAGAAGCTTGGAATTGCATTAAGTAGTTAGAATTACTTGCTCCTCCATCAACTTTTAATACTTCAATTTTGCTTTCAATATCTGATGACATAGCTTTAATTAAGTCATTTGATTGGAAAGCAATAGATTCTAAAGTAGCTTTAATAATGTGTTCTTTTTTGGTACCTCTTTCAAGACCAAACATTGCTCCTCTAGAATATGAATCTCAATAAGGTGCTCCTAATCCTGTAAATGATGGAACTAAATATACTTGGTGGGTTTTATCTTTTTCTGCTAGTGATGCATAAAAATCACTTTCAGCAGCATTATAGATTAATCTAAGTCCATCTCTAATTCATTGAATAGCAGCTCCTGCTACAAAGACTGATCCTTCTAAAGCATAAACTGGTTTTTGATTTCCAATTTTTCAAGCTACAGTTGTAAGTAATTTATTTTTTGAAAGAATAGGTTTTTCACCAATGTTCATCAAGGTGAAGCAACCTGTTCCATAAGTGTTTTTAACCATACCAACTTTGGTACATAATTGACCAAATAAAGCAGATTGTTGATCTCCAACAACTCCAGCAATTGGTACTTCACTGGTTGCTCTAAGTGATCAAAACATTGGATCAATATGACCATAAACTTCTGATGATGATTTAACTTCTGGAAGTATTTCACGTGGGATTTCAAATAATTCTAAAAGTTCATCATCTCAATCCATAGTATTGATGTTGAATAATAAAGTTCTTGATGCGTTTGATACATCAATTGCATGCACTTTACCTCTGGTTAATTTTCAAATTAATCAAGTATCAATAGTACCCGCAAGTAAGTTTCCTTTTTCTAATGTTTTTTGTGCTAAAGGCACATTTTTTAAAATCCATCTAATTTTTGTACCACTAAAGTATGGATTAATAATAAGACCGGTTTTTTCTCTAATGACATCTTTATATTCATCTAAAGTGTCGCAATATTCACTTGTTCTACGATCTTGTCATACGATCGCATTATAAACAGGAGTTCCTGTTTCTTTATTTCAAAGAACAACAGTTTCACGTTGGTTAGTAATCCCTACAGCTTGAATATCTTTTGATTTAATTTCAGCTTGAGTTTTTACTGATTGCATAGTTGAAAGTTGAGTATTTCAAATTTCAATTGGATCATGTTCTACTCATCCGCTTTGAGGGTAATATTGAGTAAATTCTTTTTGTGAAACAGCTACGATTTTTGCATTTTGGTCAAATACAATAGATCTACATGAAGTTGTACCTTCATCTAGAGTAATGACATATTTTTTATCCATTTATAACTCCGGTTTTAAAATAAGATTATTTTTTAATATACATCTATTGAATAATCTGGTTTGAAGTCTTTTCTAGGTTCAAGTTTAAGTTCTAATAACTTAACAATTTCTTCTGCAATAGCAGGTGCTGATGATAAAGCAGGTGATTGCATTCCTCCAGCAAGAATAAAATCTTTATTATTTTTTGATTTTCTAATAACAAAATCATTGGTTTCTACATCAATTGGTCTAGAACCTGACAATGTCATAATAGTTCTTTCTAGTTTTAATGAAGGAATGATTTCATGTCCTATTTCTCCAATGTAGTCATATTTAGCAGGAGTTACTAATCTAGTATCTTCTTTTGGAACTCCTTCTTCAGCTGTAGGTCCTACTAAGTAATGACCATCTAATGTAGGAGCAACAATAACTCCTTTTCCATGAATTGTAGGAACTTTAAATAATACAGAGTGAACTAAATTAGGGTCATAGTTATCTAAAATTCTGTATTCTCCTCTTCTGGTAGTTTGTTTGAAATCATCAAATCCATTTTCGTTTGCAATAGTATCTGCATAATGTCCTGCAGCATCAACAACTTTTTTAGCTTTTACTTTAGTATCGTGGTTAATTGTAACAATGAATTCTCCATCAACATATTCAACTTTTGTTACTTCTGAACTTACTTTAAGTTCAGTACCATTTTGTTTTGCTGCACCTAAAAGTGCTTTAGTTGCTTCAACAGGTTGAATTGCAACAGATGATGTACATAATAATGCTCCTAAAACCTTAGGGTTAACATTTGGTTCTCTTTTTAATACTTCATCATGTGTAAGAACTTTTAAATCTTTTGGATCTAATTTATTTTCTAAACCACGGTCATATAACATATGAACGTGTTTCATTTCTTCTTCATTAAATGCAAGAATTAATGAGTCAATTTTTACTCTTGGAAATTGTAAATGCTTAAATCAATCATTTTGTCATTTTTTATTTCCTTCTAGATTAAGTTTTGCTTCGATTTTTCATGGTTCTGGATCAAATCCACCATGAATCAATCCAGAGTTTCCTAATGATGTTTCATTAGCTACTTTAGGGTTTTTTTCTAGCACTAAAACATCTAATTCATATCTAGATAATTCATAAGCGATTGAGGCACCAATAATTCCAGCACCAATAATAACAACGTCGTATTTTTTCATAAATCTCCTAATCTTAAGAAAGTTTTTGTGGTTACCCACTAATCTAATTTTAGTTTTTTTGCTACTAAGTAATTAAAAATAGTGAAATTTATATGAAAATGTGCAAAAAATTACACATTTATTTTTAACAATTAGCTTTTTGAAGCTTCTTTTGGTGAAAGCTATACTTAAAATCAAAAGTTAAATAAAAAAAGAGATCTTGCGATCTCTTAATTATTATTTAGATTATTTTACGATGTTGTAGAAAGCTTTATCTCCGTAGAATTCAGCAGCACCTTCTAATTCTTCTTCAATAGCTAATAAACGGTTGTATTTTGCAATTCTATCTGTACGTGATAATGAACCTGTTTTAATTTGTCCTGTGTTCATAGCAACAGCGATATCAGCGATTGTTGAATCTTCTGTTTCTCCTGAACGGTGTGAAACAACAGCTGTCATGTTAGCTTTTTGAGCCATTTGGATAGCGTCAAATGTTTCTGTTAATGAACCAATTTGGTTAACTTTAATTAAGATTGAGTTCATTGCTTTTTCTTCAATAGCACGTTTTAAAATAGCTGTATTTGTAACTGTTAAGTCATCTCCAACGATTTGTAATTTATCACCCATTTCAGCTGTAAATCTTTCAAATCCTTCTCAATCACCTTCTGCAAATCCATCTTCGATTGAGATAATTGGGTATTTAGCAACAAGAGATTTTAAGTATTCTCCCATTTCTTCTGATGTAAATGTTAATTTAACATCTGTTAAGTTTTCAAATCCAGGTTGTTTTGATTCGATAGCTTTTTGTAATTTACCAAATGTATATACACCATTTTCATATAATTCTGATGAAGCACAGTCCATTGCAATAGCAACAGCTTTTTCACCTTTAGTTGCAGGTACATAACCAGCAGCTTTAATAGCTTCAACTAAGAAATCTAAAGCTTCTTCGTGTGATTTGAAGTTTGGAGCAAATCCACCTTCATCACCAACTTGAACTCCGTGTCCATTTTGTTTTAATAATTTAGCTAAGTTGTGGAATACAAAGTTTGCCATTTGTAATGCTTCTCTGAAAGTTTTAGCTCCAACTGGCATAATCATGAATTCTTGGAAGTCGATTGTGTTTGATGCGTGTTCTCCACCGTTAATAACGTTTAACATAGGAACTGGTAATTGGTGAGCGTTAAATCCACCTAAGTATTTGTATAATGGAATTCTTAATTCATTTGCAGCAGCTCTAGCAACAGCTAATGAAACTCCTAAGATAGCGTTAGCTCCAAATTTTTCTTTGTTTGCTGTACCATCTAATTCACACATTAATAAATCGATTTTTCTTTGGTCTGTAACTTCCATACCAATTAAGTGTGGTGCAATATCTTGGTTAACGTGATCAACTGCTGTCATAACACCTTTACCACCAAATCAGTTTGCTTCGTATTTTGTACCTTTATCTCTTAATTCAAGAGCTTCTCTTGTTCCTGTTGATGCTCCTGAAGGAACCATTGCTGATCCATATCCTTCATATTCTGTATAAACTTCAACTTGAACAGTTGGATTACCACGAGAATCTAAAACTTCACGTGCATGAATTTTTGTAATTGCTGACATATTTCTCCTTAAATAAGTTAAATAAAATGACTATATATAATAGTTTTTAAGTATTTAAATAATACCACATTATTTTATTACTTTTATTTAGTATTTAATCACTCTTAAAATTCTTATAAATAAAAATGTGGAAGTCTTTTCATTAAATATCTTATTTAATTTAAATAAAAATATTTTTGTGGTATTTATACACAAATATTTTTATTTCAAGATATTAAATGCAAAATAAGTCATAATTCTATACTTTTATTTGCCTTATAAATTGTAATTAACTATATTTAATTATAATATTAATTATATTAATAAATAATAGGAGGTTATTTGTGGAAAAGCAAAATATTAAAAGATGAAAAGAAAAATTATTAGACCTTTCTTTGAATAATAAAGCTCTAAATCATAAGAAAAATAAAAACAGTACCATTAACATTGTAAGTCCTGATGTTAAAACTTTTTTAGATCAAATTGTTGGTAAAAGAGAAACAACTATTGGTAATGTTTTTTCTGGTAAAAAAGCATCAAGCAAAGATGAAACTATTACAGTTAATGGTATCCAAGTAGCTAAAAAAGATTATTATACTCAAAGCGAAATTCTTCCATTAATTACTAAGTCTAAAACTAAAAATATTATTTATACTAATGCTTATAGTACTAAACAAAAACAAGTTTTAAGAAACTTATTTAAAATTAGCAATTACTACCACGATGAAAATGCTATTGATGTTTTATTTTTTGCTGTTGGATATTTAAAGTGATATCAAGATAACTCAGTTTATTATGCGCCTTTAACATTTTTAAATGCTGATTTAACACAAAAAAAAGACGGTGAATATTCTGTTAAATTTAATGGTGATGAATTAGTATTAAATGAAACATTAGTTTATAAAATGTGAAGCGAATACAATATAGATATTGAAATGCCTAACTACAGTAATTTATCAATGTATGAGTTTTACAATGAATATAAATCAAGATTTCAAGAAAAAATTAAGGAATTTAAATTAAAAAATTGAGAAATTATTGATCGTATTGATTTATCAATTTTTCACTTTGCAAAAATTGATATGGTTAAAGATATTGAGCAAAATGAAAACAAAATTGAAGAAAGTAGTTTTTACAAAAAATTAATTTCTGACACTAATACTGTTGATTATGGAAATTTAGTTAAAGAAAATCAAGTTGATCAATACATTAATCCTAATTTCTACTATCATAAATTAGATTCTGATTCTTCTCAAGAATCTGCGATCCAGTCAGCTATTAATGGTCAAAGTTTTGTGCTTGAAGGTCCTCCAGGAACTGGTAAATCTCAAACTATTACTAATATTATTACTGAGTTAATTGCTAGAGGTAAAAAAGTATTATTCGTTGCAGAAAAAAAAGCAGCTTTAGATGTTGTTTATAATAATCTTAAAAAAATTGGTCTAAATGATTTTGCTTTACCAATTCATGATTCAAATTTAGATAAAAAAGAAATTATTCAAAACCTATATGAGACATTATTAAAAGCTAGTGAAGGAATTCAAGTTATTTCTGAAACCTATTCAAATGAAAAGGTTGATAGATATAAAAATATTAAAAAAGATTTAAATACCTACTATGAAAAAATAACAACAATAAACCCTCCATTAAATAAAAGTTTATATGAATTATATGGACTATATGGTTTAAAGAAAGATTCTCAATCTTTAATTTTTTCAATTAAAGATGTTGATACTTTTGATGAAAATAAATTATTTACTTATGAGAAAAAAATTGATTTATTTCAAAATAAATTCAAAAATATCAACTTCAACTTTAAAAATAATGATTGATATGGTTTAAATAACCTTTCTAATAACATTAGTTCTAAAGAAAACTTAATTAATTTAATTGAAGAAACTCTTAAATTATCAGAATCTACTCAATATTATTTACAAAATAATTTAAAACCTAGTTTAAAAATTTCTTATAAAGATAATTTAGCTTTCTTACGATCAATTGAACAATTCAAAGAATTTTTAGAACATTTAACTCAATTAAAAAGAATTGATGAAAGATTTAAAAGAATCAATGATCTTTCTCGTGAAATTGAATTATACGAAAAACTTTATAACGATTTTAAAACCAAGGTTGAATTAAAGAAAGAAATATCATCAAATTACAATCTTGATACTATTAATTCTATTGATGGTCAAAGTGCAGTTCATGCATTTAACAAAGCTAATACTTTTGTTAAAAGATTTTTCTCATCAGAATATAGAAAATATAAAAAACAATTATTAAACGCAAGAAACAACAAAAAAGCTTCATATTTAGAATTGAAAAATGAAGCATCATTAATTCATCAAAAACAAGTAGTAAGTTATCAAATTAAAAAGAATTCTAGTCAAGTGATTTTTGATAAAAACTTCTCGGGAATTATTGATTTAGAAAACATTGTTAATGACTTACATTGATATGCAAAATTTATTGAATTATCTAAAAATGTTTTAATTTATGAAAATGATGTAATTTATTTATTAATTAACTGATTCCACAATAAAGATTATGCGTTTTCAGTAATTCATAAATCACTAGAATTATGTACAGAATTAATTGAACAATCTAATAAACTCCAAGATCATTTTGATAATACTATCTTGAATTTAAAATTCTTAGATTCAAGACATTTATTCGATAAATTACAAAAATTTATCGAATCTAAATATGAATTAAATAACTATTTAGAATTCTTATCTTCATACGAAGAAATGAAGCAATTAAATTTAGAAGAATTTGCTAACAAATTAATTGATTCTAATATTCATAATGATTACTTTAATATTTTTACTAAAAGATTTTACTTATTATTAATTGAACATCTATTAGTAAAACAAGGATTAAGTTCTAGTTACAATGGAACCGAAATTCAAAAAATGAAAGAAGAATTTGGTACTGTTGAAAAAGACATTCAAAAAATTGCAGAATTTAAAGTTAATGCACAAATTATGTCTAAAATACCAAATATGAACTCAGTAGAAGGATTAAATCCTTCAATTAAATTATTAGTTCAAGAAGCTAATAAAGATCGTAGAATAATGCCTTTTAAATCATTATTTGAAAAAATTTCTGATCTAATTACCACTATTAAACCTTGTTTAATGATGTCTCCTTTAGCTGTAAGTTCATTCTTTAAAAAATCAGATATTAATTTTGATTGTGTAATATTTGATGAAGCTTCTCAAGTTTGTTCAGAAAGTGCTATTGTTGCATTATTTAGAGCTAAACAACACATTATTGTAGGTGATGAGCACCAATTACCCCCTACTAATTTCTTTAATAGTGATAATTCAGATGATATTTTAGAAATTGAAAAATCAGATACTGATGATTATGATTCAATTCTTACTGCTGCTAAATCATTCTTACCATCTATTAAACTAAGATGACACTATCGTAGTAAATTTGAAGAATTAATTGTTCCTTCAAATAAAGAAATTTATCACAACTTAATCACCTTCCCTTCAATTGCAAAACCTTCAAAATTCCAAGGAATAGAATTCCATAAAGTTAAAGGTATTTTTACTAATCAACAAAACGAAGTTGAAGCAAATAAAATACTTGAAATTCTTGAAACTATTTATAAAAAATACAAAACTACTAAAAGTGTTGGAATAGTAACAATTAATAAAAAACAACAATTATTAATTGAAAATAAATTAGATAAAGCTAGAAATTCTAAACCTTGAATTGATCAGTTTATGAATACAGATAATCCTAGTCCTTTATTTGTTAAAAATATTGAAACTGTTCAAGGGGATGAAAGAGATATTATTATTATAAGTATTTGTTATGCCCCTGATGCTAATGGTAGAATGTATATGCGTTTTGGACCAATTAACTATGATGATGGATACAAGAGATTAAATGTTGCATTCACTAGAGCTAAAGAATCTACAATTATAGTTTCATCAATCTCAGGAGATGATATTAGTATTGATTCAACAAGTTCTAGAGGTAGAAGATTCTTAAAAGATTACCTAATATATGCTGAAAATGGTAATAATAGTTTAGATGATTCAACTCATAAATCAAATTCTATGAATCCATTTGAGCAAGAAGTATATGACTCACTAGTTCAACTAGGTTATGATGTTAGAACCAAAGTTGGATCAAGCGGTTATAGAATTGATTTAGCAATTGTGCACCCTAAAAATCCTGATCAATTTGTCTTAGGAATTGAATGCGATGGTTCAACATTCCATTCATCAAAATCCGCTAGAGACAGAGATAGATTAAGACAAGAAATTTTAGAAAATAGAGGTTGAAAAATCTATCGTATATGATCTACTGATTGATTTAAAAACAAGAATCAACAAATTAAACAATTAGAACAATTTATTCAAAAAAACTTAGAAGAAATTGATAAACCTAAAGTTGATATAACTATAGATAACACAATTGCTTCTAAAGAAAAAGAAACAAATACAACCCAAAAACAAGAGCAAGAAATCACAACAATTGAACAAATCAATAACCAAACTACAATAGGTGAATTATTTGAAGAATATCCTATTTTAGATTTAATCAACTTCTATAAATATAGAAAACCTTTTGATTATATTGATGAAATTATTGAACTTGCTGCTCCTGTTTCTATTGATGAAATTAAAAAATTCATTCCTCAAGTTTATGGAAGACAAGTATTTAACCAAACAGTTAAAAACGATTTTTTAAACTACTTACAAAACCTTGAAAGAGCTAAACAAATTACTTTCACTAATGGGTTTATTTATAGTAATAATAAAAAAATAAAATTCAGAAAAGCAACAACTGATATAAACAAAAGAACTTTTGCAAATATTAGTTTATTAGAAATTTCTGCTGGTATTTTAACTATTTTAAAAAATTGCAAAGCTATTAGTGTTGATGTATTAGTTGCTGAAATAGCTAAATTATGTCTTTATGGTAGTGTTAATGCTGCTATTAAAACTAAAATAAATAATGCTATAAATGTTCTTATTAAAGAAAATAAAGTTACTTTAAAAGGTGATGTTATTGAATTAAACTAAAAATATGCATAATTATGCATATTTTTTTATGACCTTTAGACCTATTGGGGTTTAGTTGTACAAAAAAAATACAGAGATTAATTCTCTGTATTTTGAATTATAAAGTTGTAATTAAATATTAATCTTCATCTTTTGATTGAATATTTCTACGTTTAATGATTTCATCAGAAATTGTTTTTGGACATTTTTCGTAGTGATCAAATTGCATTTGGTATGTACCTCTACCACTTGTCATAGATCTAAGTTCTGTTGAGTATCCAAACATTTCTGAAAGTGGAACGTGTGCTTTAACAATAACAGCTCCATCGTTTCTTTGTTCTTGATCTTGAACTAATCCTCTTCTACGTGATAAATCACCAATTACATCCCCCATGTGATCTGAAGGAACAACTACTGAAACATCCATAATTGGTTCTAATAATACTGTACCAATTTGGTCTTTAGCTTTTGTAAGAGCTTTAGAAGCAGCAATTTTATAAGCCATTTCAGATGAATCGACATCGTGGTATGATCCATCAAATAATGTAGCTTTCATATCAATCATTGGGTATCCAGCTAAAATACCAGCTGCCATTTTTTCTTCAAGACCTTTTTGAATTGATTTAATGTATTCTTTAGGAATTTTTCCACCAACAATTTTATCAACGAATTCAAATCCACCATCTGGGTTTGGTTCGAATTTAATTCATACGTGTCCATATTGACCTTTACCACCAGATTGTTTAATGTGTTTTCCTTCAACATCTGCTGTTTTAGTAATTGTTTCACGGTATGAAACTTGAGGTGCTCCAACTTTAGCTTGAACACCAAATTCTCTTTTAAGACGGTCAACGATGATGTCTAAGTGTAATTCACCCATACCAGCAATAATTGTTTGACCTGTTTCTTCATCGGTGTAAGTTCTGAATGTAGGGTCTTCAGCTGCTAATTTTTGTAATCCTAATGATAATTTTTCTGTTGCAGCTTTTGATTCTGGTTCTAATGCTTGAGAAATAACAGGTTCTGGGAACACCATTCTTTCTAATACAATAGGAGCAGTTTTTTCTTGAACTAATGTATCTCCTGTTGTTGTGAATTTAAGTCCAACAGCAGCAGCAATATCTCCTGCACGACATTCATCGATTTCAACACGGCTGTTTGCGTGCATTTGTAAGATACGTCCAATACGTTCTTTTTGATCTTTTGTTGAGTTAAATACGTAACTTCCTTTGTTTAAAACTCCACGGTAAACACGGAAGAAAGTTAATGATCCAACAAATGGGTCTGTCATAACTTTGAAAGCTAAAGCAGCAAAATCACCATCATCTGTTGCTTTAACAAATACTTCTTCATCTCCGTTGTAAGCTTTAATAGCAGGAACATCTAAAGGTGATGGTAAGTAATCAATAACTGCATCGATCATTCTCTTAACACCTTTGTTTTTGAATGATGTACCACAAACTACTGGGAAGAATTCTGAAGTTAAAGTAGCTTTTCTAATAGCTGCTTTAAATGTTTCTTCATCAACATCTCCACCTTCAAGAACTAACATCATTAATTCTTCGTCAAAGTTTGCAACAGCTTCTAATAATTCTTGACGTTTGATTTCAACAATATCAACTAAATCAGCAGGAATTTCTGTAGGAAATTCTTCTTCTGCAGCTTCTCCGTTGTATGTGATTGCTTGTCTTGTAACAAGGTCAATAATTCCTTTAAAATCTGATTCTGCACCAATTGGTCATTGGATAGCAACTGCGTTTCCACCTAAACGTTGTTTAACAGATGCTACAGAAGCTGCAAAGTCAGCTCCGGCTTTATCCATTTTGTTAACATAAACAATACGTGGAACTTTATAGTTTGTAGCTTGTCTTCAAACTGTTTCTGTTTGAGGTTCAACTCCTGATTGAGCATCTAATACAGCTACAGCACCATCTAATACACGTAATGAACGTTCAACTTCAACTGTAAAGTCAACGTGTCCTGGAGTATCGATGATGTTAATTCTTTTTCCTTTTCAGAATGCTGTTGTAGCAGCTGAAGTAATTGTGATCCCACGTTCTTGTTCTTGAGCCATTCAGTCCATTTGACTAGCTCCGTCGTGTGTTTCACCAATTTTGTGAATTTTTCCTGTGTGGAATAAAATTCTTTCTGTTGTTGTTGTTTTCCCTGCATCAATGTGGGCCATAATACCGATGTTACGGTAATCTTTTAAATCGTAATCTCTAGCCATTATAAATACCTATGATTATCATCTGAAGTGTGCGAATGCACGGTTAGCTTCAGCCATTTTGTGTGTGTCTTCACGTTTTTTGATTGCTCCACCTGTTTTGTTTGATGCATCAATAATTTCGTTTGCTAAACGTAAATCCATTGTTTTTTCGTTTCTTAAACGAGAGTATTGCACTAATCATCTAAGTGCAAGAGTTTGTTTTCTACGAGCAGGAACTTCTGTAGGAACTTGGTAGTTTGTTCCACCAATTCTTCTTGTACGAATTTCTAATTGTGGTGTAATGTTTTCTACAGCTTGTAAAAACACTTCCATTGGTTCTTTTCCTGTTTTTTCTTTAACTATTTCAAATGCTGAATATAAAATATCTTGAGCAATTGATTTCTTTCCGTCAAGCATAATTTGATTAATTAATTTTGTAACTACTGTTGAGTTAAAAACTGGATCAGCTAGTACTTCACGGATAGGCGCTTGTTTTTTTCTTGACATATTTCCTCCTATTTTTAATTAATTTTAATTATGCTTATTTAGCTTTTTTAGCTCCGTATAAGCTACGTCCTTGGTTACGTTTTGCAACCCCAGCACAGTCTTGTGTTCCACGAACAACATGGTATCTAACCCCAGGTAAGTCTTTAACACGACCTCCACGTACTAAAACAACAGAGTGTTCTTGTAAGTTGTGTCCTTCTCCTGGGATATATGCTGTTACTTCCATTCCGTTTGATAACTTAACACGAGCATATCTACGTAAAGCTGAGTTAGGTTTTTTAGGTGTCATAGTAGCAACACGAGTACATACACCACGTTTAAATGGTGATGCCATTTTTTTAGCTTTTTTAATTAATGAGTTGTAGCTAACACTTAACGCAGGAGCGTTTTGTTTTTTAATTTTTGAACTACGACCATTTGTAACTAATTGGTTAGTTGTAGGCATTTTTCTACTTCCTTTCTATAGTAATATAAATAAATGAAAATTAATATTTTTAGTAAGCTATATTGCAAATTTGCAATAAGCGAACATATTATACAACAACTTTGCCGTGTGTATCAACTTTTTTTACAAAAAAACAAAAGATCAACACAATCTTTTGTTTTTAAACATTTGATAATTTCACTACTTTTAACTCATTAGTTTCGGGTTCATAAACATATTTAAAACGTCTTTCTTCAACTTTATATTCTATTTCATCAATGTTTTTGATGAATTTTCTTAACATAAACATAATTAAGTCATAAACCATAATCATTGCTCTAACGTCATTTTCACAATATTTCTTTAAATTAGGTACAATTTGCTTTTCTCAGACATTATCACTAATACTTCCCATATATCTTTGAATTGCTTTTTCCATAGCATCAGTACCTTTTTGCACATCTTCTAATTCTGTATATGGTGTAATTAAATGTTTTAAAGGTAGTTCATCATGAGTTATATATTTTTCAATCTTTTTAATAGAATAAAAGAAATTTAAATACTTAATAGTTGATAAACTTTTATTATAAGTTGCTTTATTAACCTTTTCAAAATCATTAGCTAATTTTGTAGGAATAATATCACCCTTAGTTGTTTCAAAAGCAAAATAATAACTATCACTAGATTCTTCACTAGCTTTTTTTCAATTATTTATATTTTTATAATCAAAACAATCATCTAAATCAACTGTATGAAGCTTAATGTGGTCAATTTTTTGAGTAAATTCATAAATTGATTCATATCTATTATTAAATCATTCTTGAAATCTTTTTACTTCGTTACTTGGGTTTTGTTGATTCATATATTTGATTACACCTTGTTTAACATCTTCATTTCTACTATTTTCATAAGTTTTATTATAAACAACATAATAATCAGCTTTATCAGCATATATTTCATCAATCATTTCACAAATATCCATTAAAGTTAAATTTTTAGTATCTTTAACAATATTTAAACATCTTTCTTCAACACCGTTTTGAGTAACAATAATAGAAACTTGATTAGTTACTTGTCCATAAGGAATTCATCCTTCTAAAATCGGGTACAAATCAGCAAAACCTTCATAGTCATATCAACAAATTCTTGCATCTTTAATATGTAATTGTCTTACTATATTAGCAATATTGACATCAAAATAATTTTGAGCACTATCAAATTCATTTTTTTTATGTAAGAAAGTTGTATTACTTTTTAAATCTGCTGTTTTTAAATAATTACCTGAAAACAATTTATATTCAGGTCCTATTAAATAATTTAATAATATAGAAGTTTTAGTTTTATCTTTTTTAAGGTAGCTAGGAATTGAAATTCCTGATAATGTTTTAATATCACCTTCTTTTTTATCATAGAAATTCTTAGCAACTTTTTCTCTTAAAGAGTTTTCTGTTTCGTAGTTTGTTTGACCTTCAAGTCATAAATCATAATAACGGTATTTATCTTTTGATTCGGTATATAAAAAATATTTATAAGCTTCATAATTTCAAGGTTGTAGTTCAAATTCTAAATATGATTTAGCAATAATTCTACTATAGTAACCAAAATCTCTAATCTCTTCAAAATCCTTGCTCTCATCAAAAGTTTTATATCCATGAATTTCTGGATATTTATTTAAAAATTCATTTACATTTTTTAAATTCACAAAATCATAAGATGCATTTTTTGAAATTGCAACATTATTTCTTTTAATAATTTTTTGATTTTTTATGCAATTATAAAATGATCAACCACGAGTTTTTGAAGCTTCTTTATTAGCTTCATCATATAAAAAATAATATCCAGAAGTATAATAAACACTTTGAGCTTGAGAATAAATTTCTTTAGCTTTATCGCCACTAGGTTGACTAAAACTTCTAGGTCCTGAAAACGCTTCATAAAATGGTATTTTATTAGATTCAAATTGTTTTGTAGCTCTAATAAAAGGATCAACAATGATTACTGAAAAATCATCAACTTTAATATTATTTTCCTTTAAGATTTGATTTAAATAAAAGAATTTATAAAAATAATCTTGATTTGCATAATGTTTGTAAGCTAAATCAATAACTTTGTTATTGATTTTGTCATACATTAAAAATGAACCTTTATATTCAATATCTATTTCATTTGATTCATCTATAAACGAAAATACAGGACTAATAATTAATTTAACTTTTGGATCATTATATAAATCTAGTGTTATTTTTTCTTTTAATTCTTTTGTTTCTTTGATTGAAATATATTTAACTTCTTCAGGTTTAATATTATATTTTTCAACATAAAACTTAATTGCATCATTTTTATAACGATCAAAACTTGTTGCTTTAACCAAAATATATTTATTTGAAGTGTTTTCATTTATTTTTTGATCAAATAAAGCATCTAAATCATGACTAACTTTAAATTCTTCTAATTCAACTAATGAAAAAGAATCTTTTTGAGGTTCGATTGATAAACTTTGCATTAAATCAAAGTCAATTTCTTTTTCTTCTCCATCATTAACATCATCACTGGTATCATTAACTACTTGATCATACTTACTATTTCATTTAAGGTCAAAATATTTATTTTCTATATCAAAAAAAGTTTGTTCAATATCTTTATGAATAAAAAAAGGGTTATAATCAAAAACCCTTTTAAATTTTGATCAATTAATTTCTATTTTTTCTTTATTCATTATTTTCACTCTCAATCATTTTTATTTCTTTATCATTTTCTATTAAATTTGAATCATTTTCTTTTAGAGCAAGATTTTCAATTTTTTTAACAATTTTATTTCCGATATTATATTTCTCAATTTTACTTTGAATTAATCTAATATCTTTTTCTTTTAATAATCTTGCTGTACTTTCAATTGAATCTAATGCTTTTCTAATTGTTTCGGTGTTTTTTGTGATTGTATCTATTTTTTTATTAGCTAAATCAATTTGATTTTTAATTATATTGTTTTTAAACTCTTCAAATTCTTGATAAATTTCATCAACTGATTTTAGTTTAATATCTAAAAATTGTAATTCTGCTTCTTTTTTCTTAATTACATAAAACATATCAATCATCTTATCTACAATATCAATTCTTATAATAAAAATATTTGGATAATTTCTATCATTTTGAATAAAGAAGTTTTCATCAGGTTCTAATTCAGTAACTAATAAAGCATAATCAGCTTTAAATTTAATTCTGTCTTTTTCTAATTTTTCTAAGAAACTAGTATTTTTCTTAGCTCCTTTAGATGAAGCTATTGATTTAGCTTCAATAATTACGCTTGATTTATATACATCATTTTCATTTTGTTTAATTTCAAAATCAACTTTTAAATCAGGCATTGTTCCATCAACTACTTTTGTTGTTTTTTCAACATTAATTGATTCATGAGTTGAATATTTTTCACTCAATATTTCAAAAATCGCTTCTTCAAAATCGTTTCCTATTGTTTTAATATTTGAAGATAATTTTCTAGCTTGATAAGATGTAATTTGCCCTTCAAGGTTTGAAATTTTTTCTCTTTTTTCTAATAATTGTTCTTGTAATGTTTGAATTGCTTGGTCTTTTTGAGATAGATTAAATTCTTTTTCTTGGATTAAAGCTTTGAATTTTGCTCATTCTTCATCTTTAATTCTTTTTTCTTCTTTGAGTTTATAACTTTCTTTTTCGTTATTTAATTTAAGTTGATATTCAAGTTCAATGTTTTTCTTAATTGATTCTTGATTTTGATTGATGTGTTTTAATTCCACTTTAAGCTGATCAATTTCTTTATTTTTATCATTGATTGCTTTTTGAATTTCGTTTTCACTGTTATTTTTTAAAATTTCAAGTTTAGTTAGTAATTGAGTAATCTCATTGTCTTTCTTATTAGTCATTTCTTTAATTTGGTTTTGATTTTCACTTTCTTGAAGTTTAATTCTAGTTAATAAATCAGCAATTTCTTTTTCTTTTTGACTAATTGCTTGATTAACTTCATTTTGGTTATTATTTTTTGATAATTCAAGTTCAGTTTTTAATTCAGCAATTTGGTTATTTAATCCTTGAGTTTCTTTAATTCATTTATTATTAAATTCAGTTATTTTTACAACATATGCTGGTTGTTTTTCAATATTATCTAAGATCTCTTTTTGTGCTTTTAGTTCAATTGCTTGAGTAGTTCTATTCTTATTTTCTTCAATAAATTTTTGAATTATTGCGTTTTCATTCTCGTTAAATTCTTGTAGAGAAAAATAATCTCCTGCTTTAGCATCTTCTAATAATTCAAATTCAAAATTATCAATATTTTTTAATTTAATATTAATTTTTTTAGCCATATTCACCTCTTTTATTTTTATATATTAGTATTATAAATTTATCAACGAATAAAACTTATTTTTAAAAATAATTTTTCATTTATTTTTAAAAATATAAATATATTAATCTTAATTAACTTAAATATATACTATTTAATAATGTTATATAATCATAATTATGTATGACACAATAGCAGCAATTAGTTCAGGTGCTCACATTAATCAAGCTATATCAATAGTTAGACTTTGTGGTCCTGAAGCAGAATCAATTTTTAAAAAAATTTATAAAGGAAAAATTGGTAAAGACCATCAAATTACTTATGGTCATATTTATGATGATGAACAATTAGTTGATGAAGCTTTAATTATGTGATTTACAGGTAAAGAAGTTGATAATAAAGTAATTTATAACAACTATGTTGGAGAACCAATTATTGAAATTAATTGTCATGGTGGAATAGTTGTAACTAATAAAATTCTTGAGCTTTTATTAAAAAATGGAGCTAGATTAGCTGAAAATGGTGAATTTACTCGCAGAGCTTTTTTAAATGGTAAATTAGATTTAGTTAAAGCTGAAGCAATTCATGATTTAATCACTGCTAAAACTTCTGTTCAAGCTCAAGCATCAGTTAATAAATTCAACGGTAAAACTAGTCATCTAGTTGATATTTTTTTAAATAAAATTGCTTTATTAATTGGTATTTGTGAAGTAAATATTGATTATCCAGAATATGAAGATGTAGAAAAAGTTAATGAAACTATGATGCTTAATTCATTAACTGATTTAGTTAATGAATTAAATACTATTATTAAAGTTTCTGAAGATTCTAAATATATTTTTGAAGGAGTTAAAGTTGCTTTATTAGGTAAACCTAATGTTGGTAAAAGTAGTATTTTAAATGCTTTATTATCTGAAGAAAAAGCTATTGTTACAGATATTGCAGGAACTACTAGAGATTTAGTTGAAGCTTCTTATCAAATTAATGGAATGTTATTTAAATTAATTGATACTGCAGGATTAAGAAAAACTAATGAAAAAATTGAAAGTATTGGAATTACTAAATCATTAGAACAAATTCAAAAATCTGATTTAGTAATTCATGTCATTGATCCAACTCAAGAAAATAATGAATACGACAAAATAATTGAGCAAGAAAGTAAAAAATTCAATAAATTTTACTTAAAAGTTCAAAATAAATCTGATTTAGAAGTTAATTCTAATCAAGAAATAATTAATATCTCAGCAATCAATAATGATATTGAACAATTAGAAAAAGCATTAATTAAAATGTTTGCTAATATTGATATTTATGATGAAAGAATCTTTTCAAATACAAGACAATTATCATTAATTAAAAAAGCACAATTAGCTTTAATTGAAGCTAAAAATGCAATTGAATTAGGTAATACTTTTGATGTGATTATTGTTGATTTATATGCTGCTTGAGATAGTTTACAAAATATAAAAGGAAATGTTAATCGTGAAGATTTACTAGATGTTATGTTTAGTAACTTCTGTTTAGGAAAATAATGAGTAAAAAAAGAAATAAATTTGTTGATGCACATAATCATTTAAGTATTGCATATTATAAAAGTCCTCATATCATAGATATGATTGTTGAACAAGCTATTGCTAATAGAATTGAATTTTTTATAGTTAATGGTGGTCATCCAGAAGAGAATTTAGAAGTTATACAACTATCTCAAAAGTATCCTATTATTAAACCTTGTGTTGGAATTCATCCTGAATCTGGTATTGATGGAAATGATTATTTAAAAGTTGAACCATTGATTACTCCTCATATAGTAGGAATAGGTGAAATTGGATTAGATTACTATTACGAAGATGCTCCAACTAGAGAAAATCAAATAGCAAGTTTTAAAAATCAAATTAAATTAGCACATAAATATAATCTTCCTGCAGTAATCCATTTAAGAGATAAAGAAAATGAATTTCAAGCATATCAGGATGCTTATGAAATTCTTAAAGAATTTCCAAATTTAAAATTTATGTTTCATACTTATGCAGGTAATTTAGAATGAGCTAAAAAATTTTTAGAATTTAAAAATTGCTACTTTTCATTTAGTGGTGTTGTTACTTTTGGTAGTGCTAATATTACTAGAGAAGTAATTAAATTTTTACCTTTAGATCGTATTTTAACTGAAACTGATTCACCTTATTTAAGGGTTCATCCTTATACTGGTGATACCAATGAACCTAATACTGTTTTATTTGTTGCTTACTATATTGCTGGATTAAAAGAAGTTGGTATGGAAAAATTTGTTGATCGTGTCAATCGTAATTTAAGGAATTTATTTAATTTATAATGAAAAAGAATAATAAAGAAGTATTTGCAAAAAAGAAATATGGTCAAAACTTTTTAAGTGATAAAAATATCATTAATAAAATAATTAAAGTTTTTGATTATAAAGACCAAAACGTATTAGAGATAGGGCCTGGTAGAGGTGCTTTAACCAAAGAATTAGTTAAAGATGCAAAACAAGTAATCGCTTATGAAATTGATATTGATATGGTTAATGTTTTAAATAATGAAATTCAAACAGATAATTTTCAATTAATTAATCAAGATTTTTTACAATCAGATTTATCTAATTTAGATAAATCTTGAGTTATCGCAAACATTCCTTACTATATAACAACTGATATATTATTTAAGTTATTTGATAATAGAACTAAGTTCAATGGTGCTTTATTAATGGTGCAAAAAGAAGTAGCACAAAGAATTTGTGCTAAACCAAACCAAAAAGATTATTCAAAATTATCGCTTTCAAGTCAATATTTAGCAGATTGTAAATTAGAATTTATTGTACCTGCTAAATGTTTTAATCCTGCACCAAAGGTAGATTCAGCAATTATCAGTTTAGTTTTTAAAAACCAAGAAGAAACAAAAGATTGAGATTTATTAAAAGATTTTTTCAAAATATGTTTTGAAAATAGAAGAAAACAATTAATCAATACATTAAAAAATCATTTTGAAACTCAATCAATTTTAGATTCATACCAAAAAATGAATCTTGATAACAAAATAAGAATTCAACAACTATCATTAGATCAAGTAATTGAATTATTTTGATTATTAAATAACAAAAATACACTTAATTAAGTGTATTTTTTAATTATCTTTTTTTTCCTGAGTTTCCAAGTTTTAACAAAAAACGATAAAAAGAGCATTTTATTGCTCTTTTTTTAACTTTTTCAAAAATTTACATTGTAATTTAAGGTTTTTGAGTTTCTAATATCTTTTTGATAATAGCAAAATCATTTAAATATTGCATATTATCTTTATTTTCTATTAATTTTTCAGTGATAATTTTTGAATTTATCACTTCAACATATTTATTAGCACTTAAAATTGCTTTTATTAATCTTGTGTTAGTAAATCTTTCGTTTTTAACACCTAATACAGGTTCTAAGTTTTTATTTACTAAAGTTAGTAAATATCTCATAAGAACCAATGATATAAAGCATAAAAGAAAATATCCTTCAATGTGTTTGTCACTTCGCACATACACAGGTCTGATTCTTAAAGCGTTTTTTAATGTTCTAAAGTTTTCTTCAACTTGTCATTGTTTTGCATATAAATCAACAACATCTTGAACTGTAAGATCGTGTCTTGATGTTTCGTAAGCGTATAAACCATCAAACTTTTTATCTCTCTCGATTTTTTCATAATCTAACTTGTATGAAGTTGTTTTACCATTTTCAATTTCTTTAAAGAATTTGTATTTTTTACCAGCAAGCAAATCAGCTTGAGCAACAATACCATTTTTAGCTTTTTTATTGAAATTATCAATAAGAATTTGTCTATCTTGTTTATCTTTTTTAGCACGTTTTTCACTATAAGTTATTATTCTACGTCTAGTTCTTCCGTTTGGACGTTTTTTCTGTCATAGCGATTCATAAGTTTCTTCTTTAAATTTAAAATTATCTAAATCAACATATCCTTCAGGATCTTGAGCGAATAATTTAGTTCTTTTAGTAGCGATTTTTAATCTGTAAGAGATTATAAAATCAATATTATTTTGTTCTAGGAATCTAATGTTTTTATTAGTACTCATTCCTCTATCAGCAATTATTGTAACCATTCTAACATTGTAAATTTTCTTGATTTCATTGATAAATGGAATGAAAGTATTTGGATCAGCTGTATTACCTTTAAATAATTTGTAATGGATTGGAATACCATTTTCATCAGTGATTAAACCTACTACAATTTGATCTTCTTTGAATTTTCCATCTTTTGAATATCCAGGGTGTTTAAGACCTAAACTTGTAAAAGTTTCAAAATATACAGTTGATGAATCAAATCACATAACATCAACAGATCTTAGGTTTTTAGAAATTAATGAATTATTGATGTTTTTTAAAATAGTTGTTTTATTATCTGAAAGATAATCTAAAGAGTTGTAAAATGTAGTCTTTTTTGAATCAAATTCAATTTCATAATCAGGAATACTTTCAAAAGTTTTAATAAGACTTTGTTGTTTTAAGATACGTGTTGAAATTATAAATTTCAATATTTTTATTAATTCTTTTGATCTTGTTTCTTTAGTTTTCTCAAAAATATCCAAGTCATTGATTGTGTTAAATAAAACTTGATGACCATAATTAACAACTTTTGATTCAACAACTGAATTTTTAAGAACTTTATTTACTTCTTGCAAAATTTTATCTTTAGGTCATTCAGGATCTCAATTAACACAAGCTTCTTTTAAGAGATTAATTGGGTCTTTTGTAGATTTTTCTAATTTTTCTAAATTACCTAAACCAATACTTCTCTTATAACCTCTAGCATGACCATTTGAGATAGCAACTGTGATGTAGTATGTGTCTTTTCTTTTACTTCTAACAATAATTCACTTTTCTTTTTTCATACTCCTAATTATACCATAATTACAATGTAATTATGTGGAAAAAATAATTTTTTTACTATACGTAGTATAGTAAGTATGGAAAAGTGTTAAAAAATTGGTCAAAACTTGGAAACACAGGAAAAGATGGTCAATATTTAGAGGTTAATTAAGCTTAAACAATAATAAAATCGACAGATATCTGTCGATTTTTGAATCAAGTATTATTGGTCTTTAGCTACTGAATCACGATATTTTAAGCGATAAAAATCAATATATTTATCATTGATTTTTAAAGTGGTTCAAGCATTAGTGGGTTTATTATATATTTTCTTACATAATTCATTAGGTGTATATAATTTTGAGTTATATTTTAGTTTTCCATTTTTATCAAAATGTAAAACTAAATCATCTAATATTACATCATCTTCAATTGAAATAAAATTATTATCAATTAAATCCTTAAATGAAACCTTTAAGGGTTTTTTATCATAAATAGCATATTTTAAATCTTCTTGAGAAAAATCTTCTACAGTTGAATTAATTCTATTTACACTATGTTCTCAATAGTTTTTATCTAACTCAATCCCTAGATATTGTCTAGCTAATTTTTTAGCTGCAACTAAAGTAGTACCTGTTCCACTAAAAGGATCTAGTACAATATCTCCTACTTTAGAAGTAGCGAGTATGATTCTTTCTAATAAAGCTAATGGTTTTTGAGTTGAATGAACTTTGTTTCCGTTTTTGTCTTTTAATCTTTCGTTTCCTGAACAAATAGGAAGTGTTCATACCGATTTCATTTGCTTACCATTATTGATTTGCTTCATTGTTTTATAGTTAAATGTATATTTTGCTTTTTTATTTTTAACTACTCATAATAAGGTTTCTTGAGCATTAACGAATCTAGTTCCAGCAAAATTAGGTGTAGGATTTGATTTAGCTCATACTATTTCATTAATGATTCAAGCGTTTAAATCTTGTAAAATATACCCTAATCGATGTATATTTTGAAATGAACCAATAACTCATAAAGAACCATTTGGTTTTAAAACTCTTAGACATTCAGTTAATCATTGTTTACATTCTTGATCATATTGTTCTAAAGAATCATATTTATCTCAATCATCATCAACACCATTATATTTAGTACCTTCGTATCTAATTAATTCTTTTTCTAATGTCATATTATAAGGAGGATCTGCAAATATTAAATCAACACTATTAGATTCAATATCTTTTAAAATTTGTACATTATCACCTAAGTTAATCTTATTTATATATTTAGATAATGACATATTTATTTCTCCTTATTTTTTATAATGATATTGTAAGTATAATTTTCATTAATTAGCTCTTAGGACAATTTGAAAATTGAGTTTCATTAATTATGTTTTTATTATATATAAAACAATATAACCAAAAAGATTCTTAATTTTATTTAAAAGTTTTGCATTTTAGTTTTATTAATATGATGGTTGAAATAGCATATTTTAATAATTTTGTTATTGAATATTCACAAATTATTAAAAGCAAATATGAAAGTAATTAATTTGAATTTAAATGTTGACAAATTGAGCATTAATACACCCTAATATTCACAAAATAATTATTTTATAATTATTTTGTTAAAATTTTAATATACAAAAATAAGAAAGAGAGACATATAATGATATTAGCAATAGTATTAGGTGTTATAGGAGCAATAGTGTTAATTATAGGAATTATTGCATTGTTTAAATCAATTGTAATAATTCCTGAAACTAGTTTTGCTATTATCCAAAGATTGGGTAAATTCAATAGAATTATTGAACGTGGAATTCATTTAATTATTCCTTTTATTGATAAAGTAGCAGTAAAAGATAACTCTAAAGAAAAAGTATTTGATTTCCCAGCTCAAAGTGTAATTACTAGAGATAATGCTACTATTAAAGTTGATACAGTTGTTTATTTAAAAATAGTTGATCCTAAACTTTATGCTTATGGAGCTGAAAGACCTATAGTAGCTATTGAAATGCTTACAGCTACTACTTTAAGAAACTTATTTGGGGAATTAGAGCTTGATGAATCTTTAACTTCTAGAGAAATTATTAATGCTAAATTAACTAGAATCTTAGATGAAGCTAGTGATAATTGAGGAATCAAAGTTAATAGAGTTGAAATTCAAAATATAACTCCACCTAAAGAAGTTCAAGAAGCAATGATTCGTCAAATGCAAGCTGAAAGAGATAAAAGAGCAAGAATTTTAGAAGCAGAAGGTATTAAACAAAGTTTAGTACTTAAAGCTTTAGGGGAAAAAGAAAGTACTATTTTAAGTGCTGAAGCTAAAAAACGTCAAATTGTGCTTGATGCTGAAGCTAAGAAAGAAAAATTTGTCCTAGAAGCTCAAGGACAAAAACAAGCAATTGATATGATTAATAGTGCTAATTTAAATCCAAATTATTTACAATATAAAGCAATTGAACAAATCAAAGAATTAGCTAATGGAAAAGCTACTAAGATTATTATTCCACCAAACTTAGCAGAAGTTTCTAAAGTAATAGCTACAGGATCAGAGATCTTTGAAAGCACAAAAGACAAATAACAAAAAATCCAATACTATGTATTGGATTTTTCTATTATTTTCTAGTTTTGAACTTAAAGTAATTAATACCTGTGTTATATAAAGTAACAGCAGGGTTTAATGCGTTAAGATCATATAAAACTTTGGTTTTATCAGTGTTTAAGTGAGTGCTTTTTGGATAATTTTGATCTCTATATACATAAACAGCATCGCTACGTGAGTAAGCGTTGATATAACCATAAGTATGATCTGCAATTTGTTGTGGGTATCTAGATTCATCACCAGCAGTAGAATGATCTGGTTTAGTTTTATCATCAGTTTCAGTATTTAATGATGTACCATCTAAACCATAAGTTGGTGTAGTTTTTACTCATTTATCAGTATTTTGAATTAAATACATAGCAAAATTGTCTGGTGTTTCAGATTCTACAGCAGGATTTTCTGCTTTAAGAGATAATCTGTTTCTAATAACTGTAAATCCTTGATATCAGTTATTGTACATATATAGTTGCTTTTTAGTTGAATCATATTCAAAAGCAAATCTAAATAAGTTCAATACTGCTGCAGGCATAGTTTTGGAAACATCATAAGTACCATCATTATTTTTAACAAATACTCTAGAATTAGTTACTCAAGAAGCTTGCTCATTAGTTGTAGTAGCAGGTACTCCTGTAATTGAAGCAGGAGATACTTGAGCAATTACTAATTCATTTGTGGCATCATCAAATCATATTTTAAGTTTTTGCTTATTACTATCAACTGATAGTTGTAAATAAGCACTTAAAATATATGATGTTTGAGGTTGAATTTTGATTAATGTATCAAGAGTTTGCATTTGATCTTCTGTAATAGTATTTCAATCAATAACTATTTCTTTTCGATTGTTTAATACTACGGTTTTAATGATTTCTTTCATTTTTGCAATTGCGTTTTCATTTGAAATATTATCATTTCATCCTGCAAGAGTAGTATTTAATACTGGTTGTTTAGTAGCGTAACCTATATTATTACCATTAAAGAAAATAGTATTTGAATTTACTGGTAATTCTACAGTTGATAAAGTATTAAAACTTAAATTATTAATTTCATATTCAGTTTGAATAGTATTTAAATTAGTAAATGTATTTAAACCATTAGGTGTATATACGTATTTAAGCTTAAATGAAGCAGATTTAGTACCTGTATTTTCATTAGTTGATAAATTAGTTACTCAATCATTATTAGTTTTAACTATATAAACTTTTAAGTTAATAGGGTTAAATACTGAATCATTATCAATTTGAGTAAATGCAAATTGATCAAATAGTTTTAAAAATGCATCTGTGGTGGTTATTTCTAATTGAGTATCATTTGTTGTTGATAATGAATTAATAGTATTTATAAAATCTTCCATAGTGGTTGAAGCTTTAGGAGTAATTAATTGATATCTAGGTTTAGAATTTTGTTCAACATTTAATTGAGCTAAGAAATCATTTTTAGCATCTTCAGTATTAATTCAATTAACAAAAGTATTGAATTTGTTAATTGAATCTACTAGATTATTTTTATTTTGGTCACTAAAAGTAGTATTTAATTGACTATTAATATTACTTGCATCATTTAATACTTGATTATAATCGCTAATTAATTTATCTAATACATTACTATGACTAGCAACTGATTGATTTGCTTTATACAATTCATTAAAAATTTCTTGCAAGCTAGATCTGTTGCTAATAGTTGAAGCAATATTTGATTTAATGTTGTTGATTAAATTAATTAAATTGGTTTTAGCACTATTAACTTTAGCAACAAAGTTTTTAATTACACTAGCTACTTTAGAAGTTTTTACACCATCTAATTCAGTATTTAAGGTATTAATATTATTTTTTAAACCTGCATTATATAAGATACTTAAATTGCTTAAGTTAGTAGCTAATGCAGCATCATTAGTTGTTAAAGCAGTATTAAATGCGTGCATTTCATTTACTATCACTTCTAAATCAGCTTTAACTTTTTGGTTAAATGCTTCAATTTCAGTATCAATGTTTGAAATTTGAGTTGCAATAACTTTTAATACTTGGTTTTGGAATTGTTGATCTGGATCTTGATTATAGTTTTTGTAATCATCTTTATCAAAATCACTAAAGTTATTAAAGCTATTTTTAATTTGAATTAACTTATTATATAAAGTATTTTCATCATCATTTAATCTATTATTAGGATTAGCAAATTCATCAATATAGTTATTTAAATTATTTAAATTATTATTTAAATCTCTAGTTTGAGTTTGATAAAGTGCTTGAATTGCATTTGCATAAACGCTAAATGCTTTAGCGATATTATCATTTAAGTTTTTAATGAAATCTAAATTATTTTTCTCTGTTTCATTAATGTTTAAAGAATTTATAGCTTCTGTGTATTCTTGAGTAATTAAATTAGCATTAGCTGATAAATTATTAGTTACATAAGTATGTAAAGCATTCATTTTAGTAGCAAGAATATTAGCATCAGAGATTTTACTATCAATTAATTGATTAATTTTATCATTTAGAATATTAATTTCATTTTGTTTTAAAACTAAGCTACTATTAATATCTTTATTAATATTAACTGCATTTTGAACTTCGGTTTGTAATTGAGCATAAATAGCTTTAGTATTAGCACTATCTAAATATGATTCATCAGCAATTTTTTGCATTAATAGATAAGTATTAGCTTTATTAATCACTTCTCTAAGCATTTTAGTTTGTTGGAAAATATTTGAAATAGTATTTTCGCTGCTACTATTTTGATCAAAGTATTTATCATAAATAGTTTTAAATACTTGTTCAGGATTTATCGTAGTTGGACCTATAGCATCAATTTCAGCTTTAGCTTGATTATATTTAGTTCTAACTACTTCTTTTTCATCATTAGTTAATTTTTTATCGTTTTTGATTTCTTCACCAAAAACAGAAATTTGGTGATAAATATCTAACTTAGTTAATAAGAAGTTTAAATTATTAATTTCATCTAAAATCACATTATTATTTACTGCTGTTAAATAAATATTATTTACCGCATTTAATTTTATTTGTAAGTTTGATTTTAATTCTGAAACATCTGCACTTATAGGTTGAATGGTATTAATCTTAGCACTAACTGTTTCAACAGTTGTTGCTAAAGAAGTTAAATCATTATAAATATTATTTAAAGTATTAATTTTAGTTTCTTGATCAGCAATTACACTAGCAGAACTTTCATTATCAACAATCATTGAAATAGCATTTAATCTATTAGTTAAGCTATTATACAATGATGGATAAGTATCTTTAATTGGTTGGATATTATCAGTAGTAAATTCTTTGATTTTGTTAAATAATTCAATTCTTTGAGCATTAACTGCTTTAGCATTAGCTAATTGGTTAGTTAATTGTTGAGTTTTATTAATAATATCAGCATTATTTTGATCATTTTTAAATCCAACAGTAGGTACTGCAAGTCACATTTTAGCAATTAAAGCATTAATATCAGTTTCATATCCAATGTATTTAGTATCAGATTTAGCTTGATATCAATCATTAATTTGAGCTTCAACTAATTTTAATTCATTGATTAATAATTGAACTTTGGTGGTTCTAGCTAACAATTGATCTAAAGTAAAATTATTAGCATTAATTGCATCAAGTAAAATATCATTAACTCATTTAGCAAACTCATCACGTTTTTGAGTTCCTAATAAACCATTATTAACAAAGAAATCTATTTGATTAATTTGAGCTACTAAATTATTAATTTCTAATTCTAATGAAGCAGTTTTAGTTAATTGCTCATTTAATTGATCAATACTAATAGCTAATTGTTTTAGTTCTAATGAATTATTACTATCTGAAATATAAGCTTTTTGAGCTTCTAAAATCTTAGCATTAAGCTTATCTTTAAGATCTTGAACTACTGCAGAAGTAGCATTAGTTGTATTGTTTAATGTATCTTTAGCAGCTTTAACGTGTTTAGATAAATCCACAATTAAGTTTTTATTATTATAAATATCATTAATAGTTTCAGAGATTTTTTGAGCTTTAGCTAAAGTATCGGCGTTTTTATTTTGTTCTAAAATATCATCTAAAGCTTTAGTGATAATAGTATTAGCTTCAGGATCTATATCATCTCCTACTAAAGCAGTTTCAAAAATTCTTTTTAATCCTGCTTCATTTTTATTATCAACCTTAAATTCAATTTGAGATCTATTACTATCTTTTAAAGCAATTAATTTACCTTCTGCAGCATAATCGTTTTTTAATTCAGTAAATCTAGTATCTAAATCACTATATTGATTAGTTGATGAAGGAAGAGATTTAGTAATAGCAGCTCTTAGGTTAGCTAATTGTTTTTCAACTTCTGATTCATGAGAATTGGATCTAGAAGCTATATAATCAGCTACCAGTTTTTGTTGAACTAATAATTGTGATTCAGAATCAATTTTATCTTGTAGTGCTTGAAGATCTTTTAGTGAAATATTAGGATTATTAACTTGTTGATTTACAAAATCAACAAATAAAGCTGTAGATTGTTTAATTTGCTCATGTTCAGGAGAAGAACCAAAATCACTAGCATTTAAAATTCTTTGAATTGAAGCTAATTTATTTAAAGTTTTATCTTTTTCTAAAGCTTGTTGAAGTTTTTGTTTATAAGCTAAAAGATCGCTAGAAGTTGTATTATTATCATTTTTAATTGCATCAAATTCAGCTTTAACTTTTAAGTAATTATCAAATTTATCTCTAGGATCATTTGAAATTGCTTTAGTATCAAGCGATACTATAGTGTTTTCAACTTCTTTAATATCAGCATTAAATTGAGCAATTAATGCATCTCTTTGAGCTTTTAATTGCTCAATTTTATTATTTAATTGAGTATTAGCTTGTTCAATTTGAGCTTGAGTTAAATTATTTTGTTGTACATAATTGGCATTTAAATAAACTTTTTGATTTTCCAATAGTTGTTTAATTTGTTGATCAACATCATTAAGATACATTTTTTCTGCTTGTTCAGGGGTTAAAATGTTATTTAACTGATCATAAGTTGAAGCAAAATCATCCATTGCATTAGCTGCATTGATTGCATTTTGCATATTAGCAATTTTATTATCTACAGCATTAGTTGTATCTAAAGGATTTAAATTATTAGCTAGCACACTATTTTCTAAATACTTTTGAATTTCAGGTTGAACATTTTCAAATCCATTAGCATTATCTATAGCTTCTTTTAATAAATTAGCTAAATCATTTTGTTTAGCTACAACATCTGATTTATTATTAATTGAATCAGTGTTAGTAGATTCTAAATTAGCATTAACATTTTGGTTAATTGCTTCTAATTGTTTATTAAATTCTTGTTGAGCAGTAGTGGTTGGATTAACTATAGCATTAGCTTGTAAATTATCATTTAATTTATTTAACTTATCTTTAGCATAAGCTAGAGATAAGTTATCATTATCTTTCTTTAATTGATCTAAAGTATTTTTTAAATCTTTAGAACTTAAAGCATTATTAGCTAATACATCATTTAATCCATAGTTATCTAATTGATTTAATGCTTGATTTAACGCTTGATTTACTACATCAATTTCAGCATTAGTTCTATTAGCAACAAATTGATTTTTAGGACTAGAAGTTAAATCATTTAAATTATTATTTGTAATTTGAACTTGATTTTCAATTTGTTTAACCACATCTATAGCATTAGTTAAATCTTCAATTTGATTAGCTAATTGAGCTTTTTGTTCTTTAGTTAGATTTGGATTTTTAGCAATTTCTTTTAGTTGCTTAAATTTATTTCTAATAGCTTGTTCACCTCTAGAAGGATTAGAATTTTTAGGATAAGCTTGATTAATTGCTTGTTCTAAAGTATCTAAACCACTAGCAGTATTTAAATTAGCTTTTTTAGTATTAATTTGATCAGCTAAACTTTGAAGTAATTTACTTTGATTAGCTATTTGATCATTAGTTAAATCATTTTTGCTAAAAATATCTTTAGCAGTAGCTATTTGATCTTGAGTTTGTTTGATTAATTGATCTAATTCATTTTTTAATCTAGGATTAAATTCTGCAGCATTTTTGTATTCTTCAGAATTTAAAATGCTATTAATGTTATCTTGAAGTTTAGAAGCAATATTATTGTAATCATTAACTGCAGGAGCAATTTGGGTTAAATGTTGTAATTGGTTAGTAATTTCTTTAGCTTTATCTAAAGTTTTAGTATCTAAATCTTTACCACTTTGAATTACTTGTTTAATTTGTTCTGCTTCTATTTTTAAAGCTTTAATTTTATCTAACTGAGTATCTTCTAAATTACTTGGTACATAATTAGGATTACTAAAATCATTAAAGATATTTTCTAAATCAGCTTCAGTTTGATTAATACTATGAGTTAATTTTGAATATTCTTTAATTCCTTTAATCTTATTAGCTAATTGTTTATATTTAATAATTTGATCAGCTAGCGTAAAACTATCAGTGGTACTAAAGTTAGCAATCATTACTAATGAATCTTTATTTAAGTTATTTAAAACTTCTTTAAATAACTCTAATTCATCTTGATTGAAGTTATTGAATCTAGTTAATGACTCATTAACTAGATTAGTTAATTCTTCTTTTTGTATTGATCTAAATTGTTCACGTAGTGAAATAACTTCAACGTTTAATAAATTAGTTAATTCATTATTATTTAAAGCTTGAATATTATTTGCTTTTAAGTAAGTGTTATTTTTACTATCAGCAACTTTTTGTTTTAAGATGTTTAATTTTGATCTAAGATCAGATGATAAAAATGGTTGAAAGATATTATTAGTAAATTCATTAACTAACGAATCAATGAAAGTGTTAATAGAATCAAATTGTTGTTTTAAGCTCAAATATTGATCTATAGTTGTTTCCTTAGATTCTAAATTTGCTAAATTTGATTGAGCAAATTTAGTTAATAATAATGATTCAGGTTGGTTGATTAAATTATTATTTTTAGCATTTTCTACTTTATTAACTAAATCTAAAACTAAGTCTAATTTATTTTTAGCTAAAGATATTAAAGATACAATGTTATCTTTAATATTAATTAAACTAGATTTAGGTTTTAAATTATTATTTGCTGTATTAGATTCAGAATAAGAATCTTTAATTACTTGAATGTAGTTATTATCATTTAAGATTTGATTAAAAACATCAATTGCATGATGTTGTTCAAAATATGTTTTGTTAGCATTAACAAAATCTTGTAATGAAGTTTTAATTTGCTCAATAGTTTTTTGATTATCATCATTGTTTGATGATCGATTAACTACTAAGTCATTTAATTTATTAATTTGATTAACTGTAGTAACTAATTGTAATTGATCATTAACTTTATTATTAAATTGATTAATCTCATTAATTGCATTTAAACTAACTTGTTTATAAAATTGGGTTTTGATATTTGGGTTAATATCTACAAAATAGCTAACACTATTTTGTAGATCTTTTAAGTTTTCTAATGAAATTTGATCATCTTTTAAAGAATTATTTAATAACTTAATAAATTCTGTTTGATCAGCATTATTTTTATTGATTAAAGTATTTAATACAGCACTAGCATTATTTAAATGATTTAAATAAACATTTTTGGTTAATTTATTTAAATTGTTATTTAAATTTGAGATTGAATGATTAATTTCAACTGATAAAGTTGAATCAGTTTGATCATTAAATGAATTGTAATTATTAATTAAAGCTTGAGTTTTAGCATTTAATTGTTCAATATCATTAAATCTAAATGATTTACTTGCTAAAAGATTTAATGCTTGAGCTAAATATTGTCCTTTTTGTTCTTTTAAAGCGACAGTAGGTAAATTATTAACAAAGTAAATACTATCGTTGATTCCGTTATCTTGGTTAAATAATTGATTAATGGTGTCATTTTGTTTATCTAAGTATTTTTTAAGTTGTTCTTGGAAATTATTTAAAAAGGCTTGATTTTGGTTAATGGTATTAGTGTAAAAGAATTGGTTAAAGAATATGTCTAAATCAATATAATCGTCATTAATAAATTGGTTTAATAAATCACTTTCAGTTAAACGTTGTTTTTGTAAATTAAGTAATTTAACTAAATAATCTTTTTGTTCTTGAGTTACACTATTGGTTTTTAATAATCTATTAAAACTATTAACTGTATAACTTAATACTGCATTTTGAAAATTACTTAAGTGATTATTAAAACTTTGAGCATTAAACTCTTGGTTATTTAATTCATTTTTAACAAAGTAATTTAAACCATAAAGAGTTCCAAACTCTTTATCATTCATTTTAATAGGACGATTTGGACTAAAAAGCAATGAAGTAGTTTCTTTATAGTTTTTAACTAAGAAACTATCATTATTAACTTCTTGTTTAGGACTTTTTTTATTAAAGAATAATTCTTTAACTAAAAAAGCTCCACCAATTCCTAATCCTAAAATAGCTACTGTAGCAACAGTAATTTTTAAACTTTTTTTCATGTTTCTCCTTTTTAATGTAATTTCAATTTAATATTGAATTTATCGAATGAAGTTGTTAAACCACTACCAGTAGTGTCTTGACCTGCCTTGTTAAAATATTTTCCAGAAACAAATGATGCAGCAGCTACATATTCATTTATTGTTGTTCTATCTGTTGCTGCAAATCATGCATCAAAACCATTTATAACATTACTTTCAGTTATTGATGAACCCATTAATCAACTTTGATCTAATTTTCTTCATTTTAATTTATTATTTCCTACAGCAAAACTAAATAAGTGGTTTTTATCATTCATTTGTTCGGTTATATATTTAGTGAATTCAATAGCATCATCACCTTCATTATTAACGGTTAAAAATACCCCTCAACTAAATACAGAATTTAATCAGAAGAATCCGATATCAGATGTTTCTTTATTGTAGTATGAAATATAGTTAAGTTGTGTATACATTGTTAATGTACCGTTTAATTTATGACCATTTTCCATAACTGGATTACCATGGTCATCAACCCCTTCTAAAGGCATTTGGATAAATAAAGGTAATCAAAATTCATAATAATCTCCACTATTATCGTGTTTAAACTCAAGGTCAGGTTGTTGAGCTTTTCAGAAAAGCATTCTTTTTCCTTCAGAGTTTTTAGCTTGTCTTCATTTTAGACCTCTACCACCAATAACTCTATCTCCTCAAGAAATTTTAATTCTAAAGTTTGGGCTAGAAGTTGTTGTGTTGTCTGCAGGAGCATCAATATCTGCATCTACATCTTCTGAGAAGTATTGCAATCCTTGTTGAGAAGCATAAGCAGAACTATATTTAGAAAACGCTCCAACGAAGTTGGTTCCTGCAATAATGTTTGGTCATCCAGCTTTTGAAGCATTAAGTAAAGTTTTTGTCTTGAAGTTACTTACTCCATTATTAAACTCTAAGAAATCACTTGTAACTGTAGCAAACTGTTGAGTTTTGAATAATACTCTAATGTCATTAAAGTCTAAACTAAATGAGTCAATGTTTTTGAATGTGCTGTTTGGATCTGTATTAGTAAAGACAAATTTTAAATTAAATTGACTTTCTTTATATGAAGTATCTGATTGGAATGAATTAACAACAAAATCAGTTGCTGAAGGATCTTTTACTAAATAAACTTTAACATTATCTAAGTTATATACGTTATTCCCTTTAACAATGTTGAATTTACTAAATAAATCTAAGATACTACTTTGATTATTTAATAAAATAGCATCTTTACCTTCGATAGTTGTTTTTTGTCCAACTAATGCATCTACTTTCTCTTTAAAGTCATCTGCAAGTGTTGAATCTAAAGGAGTAATATCATTGAAGTGTTCACTAATATAGTTAAAGAATAATAATTGGTTAGTTTTAATAGTTACTCATTTAGTAATATTAGAAGCTTTATTAATTAAACGATTAATGTTATCAATCGCAATTCTAATTTGAGGTTTTTGATTTAATAATTGATTTACTGCATTTAAAGTTGTAGTAATATCATCTGCTAATACTTTATAACTAGTTAATCCTTCATTAAATGGGTTAGTATTTGAAGGATTAACATCTACTGATGGATTATGTGAGAATAAAGTAATAAGATCAGTTAAATTAGTTTTTGAATTTACATATGTAGTTAACACATCTTTAATACTATGTTCGCTAATTGAGTTATTAGTATTATTTAAGATTAAATGAGTAATGCTTTCTTGAACTGCGACATAGTTATTAGCTAAATTATCAAAATTAGTAATTTTAGCAGCTCTAGCATTTTTAATTGTTTCTGTTAATGCTTCATTGTAATTAATATCTTCATTATCAATAATAAAATCATCAATATTTGCTGATTCATAAGTATTGATTTTAGCATTGGTTTCATTAATTAATTGTTGTACTTGATTTAATACACCTAAAGCTTGTAAATTATCATATAAAGTAGGAACATCATCAGTTTTAGTAACTAATTGTTTTTTAAGATAGCTAAATCTAGTTTTAGCTTGAGCTAAATCAGATTTAATATCATTAGTAAAACTTTGGTATACACCTTGAAGATCTAATAATTTAACTTTGTAGTTATTATTAATAAAGTTTTTATAATCTGCTTTATCTTCTGAAGTTGGTTGAGTATCAATTAAGGTTTTAGCTTTATCTAACATAGTTTTTAAAGCTTGGATTTGACTATTAGAAATATTTAAATACTCTTTTAATAATGCAACATTATTATTAGTTGTACTTGTAAAGTATTGGTAGTATAAATCTAATTTATTGTATAAAGCATTAAGTTGATTTTGTTCATAAACAAATAATTTCTCAATTTGCTCATTATAAACTTTTAAAGCGTTAGTTATTTTAGTTTGATATACAACAATACTATTAGCATTAGTTAAATCAGTTGAGTAATTATCAAAAGTAGTAATAGTATCTGCTTGATAATTAGCTAATAATGGTGTATGAGTACCTGTGTAGTTATTTGTTATAAAGTTATAAAGATTATTAGTTGAATTAACAAAGTTAACTACTTCTTTTTGTTTAGTATTTAATAATTGTTCATATTTAGCTACCAATCTTCTAGCAAGTGATTTTTTAGTTAATTCATTATGATTTGGATCAACTAAAGCATCATTAGCACTAGCTGCTAGAGCTTTTAAATTATCAAATAATAACTTCATAGCAGGAGTTTCAGTAGCATAATAAGCACTATTATTTAATAAATCTAAGTATGGTTGAACTAATTTTAATTTAGCTACTAAATCTAAAGAATTAGCTTTAGCTTGATTATAACTATTAGCATTATCTCCAATTAGATATTCATTTAATAAATTAACATATCCATCTTCATTATCATATTGACTTTGAGTTGATAATTCTTTTACTTTTTTTAGAATATTAGCTAAAGGAACTTTTTGAGCTTCAGTTAATACATTATCTGTAGTTCCAGAAGTAGGAATAGCTGCAAGATCTGCTTCTTTTTGAGCTATACCGATAACTAAATTAATATAAGAAGTTAATTTTTGAATCTTAGAAGTAATTCCATTTAAAGTAATAGAGTTAATGTTTTGGTAAAAACTATCTTGACCTGTAGCTATTAAAGTATTTAATTCGCTAATAGTACTTGATACATTACTATTTGAAGCATATTTTTGGGTTTCACTATCATTGATTTTAACTAAAGCGTTTTTAATTGCGTTGTTTAATTCTAAATAAACATTAGCAACATCGTGATATTTTGATACTTCATTAAAAATCATTGCTATATCATGCTCAGTTGCTGCATCTTTTAATAATTCTAATTGCTTACTATAAAAAGCATTAAGTTTATTAATGATAATGGTATTATCACCATTTGAATTATTAATGTTTTGTAATTCTAAAGTTTTAAATCCAATATTTGAAAGAATTTTATCTAAAGCTTCTTTTCTAGCTTGATAAATAGCTTTAGTAGATAAATACTCGCTATCAAGATTTCTTGAGATAGTTCTTAAATTGGTTTCATTAGTATATCCTGGAATAGAATGCATGATCACATCTGCAAGATCTTTAGCATCTTTAGTATATCCATAAGGAGCAATGTCTGCAGGTACATTTTGATTAATGGTTGCTTGGTCAGCTATTTTACTTGCTTGATTATTTAATAAATCTTGAGTTTGAATTAAATCAATTTTAATTAATTGTAAAGTATCTAAAGTCGCATCAGTCGCTTCAGATTTTGTTACAAGAGCATTAATAAATTCTTGCATTTTGGCTTTAGCATCTGCAGGAGTAGCGTATTTATCTGTACCAGTAGGGTAAGTGATAGCTTTTAATAAATCATTAGCTTTAGTAGTTTCTTCTTTAACTGCTGAAGCAATAGTTAATTTATTAGATAAATCAGTTAGCTTGTTTTGAGAAATTACAATATTAGGATATTTTGAGATATTTCCATAAATACTTTGAGCATCAGTAATTGATTCGTTAAGTTCATTGATCAATCTAGTTTCTAAAGCTGAAGGATTAGTTATAGCAGCAATTTGATCTTGATCATTTTTAACGGTTTTAGCTAAATCTAAAATGTTATTAGCATTTTTATTAATTTCTTGGATTTGAGATTCTACAGCTTTAAGTTTTGCTTTAGATCCAGGGCCTTCTTGAATTTGATTAACTTCAGCTTTTAATTGATCTAATAATCCATTAACCCCTGAAATTGCTTGTTTAGCATTTTGATCTTGAGTATTTGGATCAAATAATTGATCAAATTTAGTTCTTGTATTTTCAATCGCTTGAAGTTTATTGTTTTTAACTTCTTCAAACGAGAATGAATTATCTAATGCATCAGATAATTCACTAGTGATATTTGAAATATCTGAAATTGAAGCATCTTTAGTAGGGATTGAATCAGCTAAAGATTCTGCAAGTAAATCAGGATGAATTTTTGATCCTGGTTTAGCTAAGGTATTAATACGATCAGTAGTTTCTTTTTGTTTATTGATTAATTCTTGAAGTTCATTTAATTTTTGAATGTTGTTTTGAACTGGAATTAAATCATTTACATTATCATAACTATTAACACCATTTAAAAGATCATTAATTAAATCTTGCATCTTAGTTTTAGTTGCATTAATGTGACTGTTTGCTTGTTCATTAGCATCAGCATTATTAAATTGATTTAAAGTATTTAATGCTTTTTGAGCTTTAGCGTTAAAGACATCTTTGTTATAAGCAAGATTAATTTGTTTTTGGATTTTATCTAAATCATCAAAAGTAGTAGAAGGTTGATCTTTAATTGCATCAAATTGAGCTAAAAGTTTATTAATTTCAAGATTATTATCATTTGAATTAACTCCCATAGCAGTCAATTTAGCTTTTAAATCATTTATCTTAGTATCAATATCATTCTTTTGATCATTGTATTTTTTAACTAAGTTATCTTTATCTTGTTCTAATTGAGTAGCTAAATTATTAAGTTTATTAATTGCGTCATCAATTCTATGTTTTGAAGAATTAGGATTTTCTAAAACTTTTTGGTATTTATCATATTCAGCTAAAGCGTCAGCATCAACTTTGTTAAAAATAGCTCTAGTTTCATTGTTTGGTGTATCTTTTTGGTTTTTAATTACACTATCTACATTAGCTAAAGCATCTGTAAGATCTTGTTCTGTTTGAACTTTATTTAATCCTTTATCTAAATCTTTAATAGTTTTATTAATTGCATCTAAAGATTGATTTGGATCTAAGTTTGCTGGAATAGAATCTTTTAAGATATCTTGAAGTTTATTATAAGCAATAGGATATTTATCTTTATCTACAGTATTTAATTTCTTAGCAACTGAAGCATCTTTAGCTAAAAGATTTTTATATTTAGCCATTTGTTTAACTAAATTGTTAATGCTTTGAGTATAAGCTTCTTTTTGATCTGGATGACTAGCAGCTTCAGCTTCTAGTTGAGCTTTTTGATTTAAAATATCTTGAATCTTAGAATTTAAATTAGCAATTACTGGATCATTATTAGGATTATCAACAATTAATCCTTCTATTTCTTTACTAATAGCATTTAATTGAGCTTTAGCAACTTCTTGATTTAAAGTTAAAGTAGCAGCAAGAGCTTCTTGGGTTTTTGCTTGATATTCTGCATTTGAAGTAATTTCTGGTTCATTTAAATTATCAAAGAAGTTTTGTAGTTCTTCTGCTTTAGCTTTAGCATCAGCAATTACATTTGCAGGTAAAACTCCTAGATCTACAGTATTGATAACATTATCAATACTTTTTGATAATTTAGTTTTAGCAACATCAAATTCTGTAGCACTAGGAATAGTATCTTTAAGTTTATTGATTTGATCAATAATTTTATCAGTATATTCTTTAGTTTGATTTGAATCTAATCCACTAGGAACGTTGTTTAATTGATTTTTTAACTGATTAATCTTTTGATCTAATTTAGCTTTAATTCCTAATTCAATTCCATCTTTTTGAGCTTCAGCCACTGCTTTATCTAATTCTAAATTAACTACTTCAATTAATTGATTTGAAGTTACATCTTTAGTTTGTTCTTGAAGTGATTTAGTTTTATTAGTTAATTGTTGGTAAATATCATCAACATCATGAGTTAAAGGTTGATCAATTGCAGCTAAAGCATTTTTAACTAATTGATCAATTTGGTTAATATCATTAGCAAATAAAATATTAGTATCAGGGTTAGAGCTAACATCTGCAATTACATTTTTAGATTGATTAACTTGTTTTTCTAAAGCTAATAAGCTTGGAGCTTTAGCTAAATATTGATTAGATTTATTAATTAAAGTAGCTATTTCAGCTTCTTTTTGATCAACTGATTTAGTATTATCATTAGCAATAATATTAATAGCTTTAGCTATTTCACCATTTTTTTGTAATAATGATTTATAACTTAAACTATCTTGATCTTGGTTAAATAAATTATTTAATGATTGATTATTAGCGTTTAAATTACTAATAGCTTTATTAGTAGCAATATTGGTTCTTGCATCAATTTTTAATTGAATTAATAATTGTAATAAAACTTGCATTTGATTTCTAGTAGCTGTTGAAAAAGCACTTACATAACTATCTGCAAGTTGTTTAAAACTATTAAATTTAGTTAAATAGCTACTATCTAAGTATTTAGCATCTTGAGTATTGGTTAATGAACTAAAATCAGCTACTAAATAAGCTAATTCATACTTATTAATTTGACGTAAGATTTCTGCATATTTTAAAGCAGCATTATCTAAATCAAAACTATTTAGTTTTGATGATAAATCTAAAGTAATATCTTCTAGAGTTTTATTTAATTGATTAATTTGATCAGCTGTAAGATCAAAACTTAATCTATTATCTAATGAATAATTAATTTGCATTTTAATTTCTTGTAATAAAGATTTAAATGCTTGGTTATTAGCTATTTCAGCATCAATTTGTTGATTTAAAGTTGAAATTTGATTAAAGAAACTAAAAGCATTAGTGCTATTAAGTTCTAATTTATTTTGACTTAAATTAGCAACATTTTCTTTTAATTGATTGATTTTTTGTTCTGAGATATCTTGATTTGATAGATTTTTTAATCTAATGTTTAAAGCTGTAAGTAATTGTTCATTTGATCTAAAGACAACAAAAGATAGTGCTTGATCTAGCACTTGGTTTAGTTTTAATTGTTTGTCTAATTTAAATGATTTAATTAATTGATCAATGTTAGCATTATCATAGTTTTTATTTGGAATAAATTGATTGATAAAAGTTTCTAGTGCTTTATTATCAAATTTAGCATTAGCAACTAATAATGATGTTTTAGAAATAAATTCTGTTAAGTTTTGGACTAATGGTAAATTAGCTTCTAAAGTAATTTGATAATCAATGTCGTTAGTTAAAACATTTTCTAATTGACTAACAAAATCTAAAATAGTGTTTTTATCATTTTGACTAATAGCACTAGAGTTAATTGCTTTAGATAAGTTTCTAATTGAATTAATTAAACTAGTTGTATCATTGAAATTTTGTCCTTCATTTGATTTAACTTGGTTAAAGATTTTAGCTAATTCCATTCAATAGTCATTAGATATTTCATCTTGATTGTAAGTTTTAAGAATTAAATCACTTAATTCTTTTAATCTTAAACTTTTAAAAACAATTGAATGATTATTAACTGCATTATGATATTGACTATTAACTAAATAAACTTCAGTAAGTAAATCAATGGTTAAACTATTTTGTTGTTCAATTAGTTTATTAACTTGATTACTAAAAGTTGCATTATCAATTAAACCTTTATCAAATTTAGTTTTAATTGAATTAAATTCATTTTTTAAATCATGAAATTTAATTGCTTTAGCTCATTGATCAACAACAGAATTTACTGCAGTTGGTGTATTGTGAAATTGATAGTTTAATAACTTGTTTTCAATCTCTTGATTAAGTTGAATCATCTTAGTAGTAGAACTACGATATTCATTAGAATCAATTAATTGATTAATTAAGTTCTTATCATTTTTTAATTGATTAGCAAATGAACTAAATCCAGGATTATTTTCATTTTGTTTAATGAACTTATCAATTACATCTAACTTAGCATGAAGAGCTTTGTAAATAGTGTTATCAAAATACTCTTTTTTAGCAACTGGTTCTACTTTGGTTTCTTTAGTTTGATTTAGGTATTTATTAAGTAAAATACCAGCAGTGGTTGAACCACCTATTAAAGCTAAAGCAGCTACCCCTCCAATTATTATTTTTTTATTATTCTTGGTCATAATTTCTCCTTTAATGTGAGATATGAAATTTTTTCATATTAGACTTAATATATATATATATATATATTAACCTATATTTATATTTAATATATTTCTTATTATAATTTAATCCAATTAAATGAAAAACTTTTTTACATTTCATAAAAAAATTTAAATAAATTATTCATATTTATGAAATTTTGATATAAATATTTATCAAGAAATAAAAAATAAATTTGCACAAAATGCAAATATGAAAAACAGATCATAAAAAAACCAAAAAGTTATTTTTATCCTACTATCAGTGGTTAGAAATTGCTTTTTTTATTTTGCAGAATAAGTTTTTATAGTGTAAATCACAGCTCTAATTATTGACTTTTATGTGAATAATTTTATATATTGACTATTAAAGTATGGATGAATAAAACTTTTATCGATATATATATATATATATATATTGCATTCAATAAGTTATATAATTAATAATGAATCATATAAAAATGATTCCATAGAATTGATTTATGGAGATTATTATGAAAAAGATGAAAAAAGTTTTAACCTATTCTAGTCCTTTAGCGATAGCTATTGCTACTAGTGTACTAGCAGTTAGTGCTAGTGACAACACAGGTGTAAGTGTAAACACAAATACCAATGTACAAAGTTCAAAATATGTTTTATTTGATTTTGAAATAACTAGAGGAACTGATCATGATTATGATTGAGTTGAAAGTCCAATAGTTCCTTATTTAGAGATTGATAATGTACCACTTTTTGATGTTAAGAAACAAACTAATCTGTTATTTAATGTTAATGATGTGGTTTTTGAATCTAGAATTCCTATTGAAGGATTTAGTTTTGATCAAACTAAAATTACTAACGGATTAACTGGTATTGCTTTAAATGATTATTTTGAAGTAGATAATACTAATGGTCCAAATGGATCGGGCAATCCTAGTGATTCGAATAATAAAACTAAAATATATAAATGAGAAAAACCAACCATTGTAAGTGCAATGTATGATGCAAATACTCATACAGTTAAAGTTAAATTAACCACTAAAGTTAGTGATGCTTATAAAAAAGCATTTAACAATTACTATGGTAACAAACAAGAATTACAAGCTAATTTAGAATTAATGAAACGAATTGGTGGAGATTTATTTCCGTTTTATGAATTACCAAACAACATTAATGAAGTTAATATTAACGATTATTTAACTAGTAAGAATTTTGATAGTAGCGATTCATATAATCGTTTTTATCCTTACAACGATAAAGACTCAAGCGAAATTAATAAATGAAATCAAGAGTTTTTAAAAATCCTTCAAACTAATTATGTGTCAATTTATGGTGATCAAGCAAATAGATTTGGTCCTGGAAGTAGTACAAGAGAAGATGATTATTCAACCTTAGCTTTAAAATTACAAATTTTACTTAACCAAGTAAAAACTAAGATTTCTTCAGTTCTTGTAGGTAAAAATAATGCTAAGTTAAACTTATTAGTAAGAAACTTAAACTATGTTCCATTAACTATTTTTAGACAAGTACAACAAGCTAGAAAAGATTATGCTAGTTTATATAACAGTAGTCTTTCAGATATTGCAGATTTAACTGTAGGTAATAGATGAAATGCTAATGTTGTATATAACTTAATGAAGGTAACTAATCCAAATAACAATACCAGCTTTAGTTTTGCTAAATTTAGACGTTTAGTTACTGATGCTGTTGTTAGAAATAATTTACTTTCAAAAATGCTAGATGTTCAAAAACTAGCACTTGATAACTATAAAACTAGTGCTTTATATACTCATGCAACTAATAAAGAACAATTTGATGCTATTTTAGATAATTCTTTTAAATACATTCAAAAAGGTGTAAATAACACTAGAGGTACAGATTTAGCTGCAACTGCAGATTTAAAAGAAATTGAAAAAATCTATGAAGAAGTTAAAAATTCAATTTACATTTTAGAAAATGATTTTAGTTCTCAAATTAAACAAATTGGTTTGTTAAAAAACATTGATGAATCAGTTAAAACTAATGCATTAAATTATATTGAACAAAATTATGATGAAATTAATGAAAATAAAATTGTATCTAACAAATACTTTAACAACATTCTTGAATACAATAAGTTATCAAGAAATTTAGAAGAATTACTTAATTTCATTAACAAAAATGTTAAACATAGTTTTATTTATTTAAATGGTGCAGATAACATCAATGACTTAAATGAAGCAATTGATAGTGTCTTATTAGCTAAGGATTTAATTAAAACTAACTTTACTAAAGATTTAGATGCTAATGAAATAGTTACAGTTTTAGGAACTCAAGATGCTTACAATGATAATCGTACTTATATTGAGAGACTTAAAATTTTAACTAACAACCTTTATAATGCAACCATTAATTTAACTAGCGGAATTTATCCATTAAATAAAGATGCTTGAAAAGGGATATTAACTGATTCTCAAATTGAATATTTAACTAAATTATATTTACAAGCACCTAGTGAAAATACTATTACTGAGATTAATACTGAAGGTGATGCATTAGCTGAAAAAATGAAAGAATTAAAAGCATTAGTTGTAAAAGCTAATGACATAATGTCTAATCCTAACAATGACAATAATTTTAATTATGTATATTCAACCCCAATTGAAAAAACCTTATTTGAAACAAGTTTAAAAAACATTAATTCATATTTAGAAAATAAAAACTCTTTATACAAAAATGCTACAGAAATTAGTAAATTTATTGCTGATTTACAATTTGCTATTTCAAAATTAAACGGAAATACAGAATTTAAACAATCTACTATTGATTGAGTTAATAAATTAATTAACTTAAATCAAGCTCAAAAAGATGCTTTAAAAGCAGATATTAATAACCAAACAACTACCAAACAAGTAATTGAAATTAGACAAACTGGGTTAAAACTTAATGATGCAATGAGTAATTTAAAACAACTTTATACTACTTATACATCAAGAAAAGCAAACAAAGTTTACTATCGTTCTACCCAAGAAGCTAAAGCTAACTTTGATAAATACAAATTAGAAGCTGAAGCATTATTTAATAATAATTCTAATTTATCACTATATCAATTAGAAACTTTAACCAATGCATTAACTAATGCATATAATAAATTAGTTAATGATCAAATTGCACAACTTAAAATTACAACTGATGCAGTTTTAAGTCAATTTACTTATTTATCAGATAATATCATTCAAACCTTTAGAGATCAAATCTTATCTCAAACTGATAGTGAAATTATTAATGAAATTGAATACAATGCTAGAATTTTAAATAACAAATACCAATTATTAAAACAAGTAATTACTCGTATTGATCACATTAAAACCACAAGTATTTATCGTGATTCAGACCAACAATATAAAGATGATTTAAATCAAATCTTAAACACTTTGACATCAAATGATTCAATCTTTAAAAATGATAAAGGTTTAAGTTTAAGTACTACTGATGTTGATTTATTAATCAACTCATTAGCAAATGCTAGTTTTAACTTAAACGGAAACCCTCAAATTCACAGTCTCCAATATCGTGGAATCAATTATCTTCAAACCTTAAACCTTTTAAATACTAACCAAAGAAGTATTTTCTATACTTTAATCAGAACCGAAAGTGATCCTTTAAAACTTTCAATTTCTAATAATGGTTCATTATTAGTTCAAGCTAATAATGTAGGTTCTTTAATGAATAGTTTAAATGTTGCTTTAAACCTTGCTTTAATTAATAATAAAATCCCAAGTAGTACTAATTTTAGATTCTCAAGCAACGAAGCTAAAACTGAATTTATTACTACCATTAACAAAATCCAAAAACTATTTAATGCTAATTTCTTAACTGACATTATTGATGTTAATCAATTACAAAGCTTATTAGATAGCTTAAATACTTCTAAAGATGTATTAATTGAAAAAGCTCAAGCTAACATTCAATCAGTTAAAGATCAAGCAGCCAAAGCACAAAGCATTTTAGGTGCTAATAATATTGAAGCAGTTAAAAAAGTTATTTTAAACGTTAATAGTTTTGATGAAGTTAAAAACATTGTTGCTATAGTTCAATCAATTGTTAATAAAATTGTTTTACTGAAAGAAAAGATTCATCAAATTTATCCAAATGGTATTCCAAACCAAGAAGAATCAAATAACATTATTCTTTCTAATAAATTATTAGAAATTCAAAACTTTATTACATCTTTAAGTAATAATAATGCTTTTGCATCTTATTTCTCAATTATTAACTTAGACAATTCTTTAAAACAACTAGTTGCAAGTATTCAACTTATTGATCAATTAAATGATCCATTTAAAAATACTTTTATAAGCACTATTAAAAATAATAATATTCTAAGTCTAATTGAAAAATCAATCTTTATTAATCAAATTCTTAGAGTTCCCAATGATTTACAAGAAACAGAAAAAACAGCAAAACTAAATGAAATACTTGCTCAAGCATTTGAACGTACTAAACAAATAGCAAGTTTAAGTATTCAAGATAGCAATAACTCAATTTATTCTTCATTATCAACTGCAATAGTTAATTTCTTTGTTGGAGAAATTAATAAATTATCATTTAATGCTTCAATGGATCAATTAACTAATATCAATACCATCTTAAACCAAGCTAAAACTATTAATTCTAATGTTTTTATTAATAAAAACATTATTAATAACACAGAATTATTCTCAACTAATATTAAGAATCATTTCTTTAATTTATATAACACTATTGACATAACTAATATTAGTTATGATAATTTAGTAATCAAAGTAAACGAATTAAATCAAGAGGTTAAAACTTTTGAATCTAACCTAAATGAATTAATCAATACATATAATTACAGAGCAGATACACAATACTCTTCAGCTTCTGAAAGTTCATTAAATAGTGGTTCAATAAATAATATAAATGGTATAGTTGGTACATTAGCTGTACCTAGTGATTCTAGTTTAAATGATGTACTTACAACTTCTAAAAGTATAGTTTCAAACCTAAAAAGTATTTCATTTGAAACAGTTAATGAAGCAATTAATAAATATTTATCTTTTAAAAATAAGATTTTAGAAGGCATTAAAGAAGATTACAAAAATTATTCTTGAAAAATATTTGAAAAAGATAATAATGTTTTTCCTTTAATAGCAACAACCAATAATAATGGAAATTCTAGCAGATATTCAGGATCAATTCACCCACCAACAGGTAATTATTTAAATAATATCCTTCCTTATCAAGGTGGTGTTCAAGTGGATTATAATTGATTTAGTAGCAAATATGTTGATGCAAGAAAATCAGAAATAGAAAAATTGACTAATGTTGAAGAGATTCAAGATAAAGCATTAGATAATTATGGTTTTATTCATGGTTTAGCTATAACACCATATTACGGAATTCCAACTGATAATTTTTCTTATGGTAATTCAAATAACGAGTATAAAGAAGCATCAAACTTATTTGGAGATCCATATAATATAAGTAAATCTTATGCATATTTATTTAACTTCTTATCTAATTTATTTACTTATGATAATCAAACTAAGGAGAATTATCCATTATATGCAAGTAATTTTCATGGTACAAACCCAACTGTAGATCCTCAAGTTAATCCATTAACAAAAGATACTTGAACATTCGGTAATTTTGATATAGCTAATAACAATGTTTACTATGGTGCTCAAATTTCTAAAACAGGTTATAATGGCATATTAAATATGTTAAAAGGTAGTGATTCAATTTTTGAATATGATGATTCTACTAAACAATTTAATCTAAAACCAAACATAAATTCTTTATCTCAAGTTTTAGATTTTACTTATAAATTTGCTAAGTATATTATTGAAAATAAAGGTTTTGTATCAAAAATACAAGACAGTTATTATAATGGTTTAAACAATCAATTATCTAAAGTAAAAACTGATGAAAGTGGTGATAATTATTCATATAATGAGGAATTAACTTTTGATAATGCTAAAATTTATCTTCCAGATACATTATTTGGTGATATCCCAAATTATAGTAATGGTATTTTTAATAATAATGATTGAAATAGAATTACTAACTATGCAACATTTATGGGATTTTTTACTAGTGGTCATCACTTTGAGTTTCCTGATTTAGTTAATGATAGTAATAAATCTATTTATATAAAAAATATAGATGATATTTATAAAAATACATCATTGAGCAATGCTCAAAAATTATCATTACTTGCAGGTTTTATAAATATTCCTTATGCAGGGGTTGCATCAGTAAAAATTGGTAACAATGATTCAGGTGGCTCTGATCAAGTTGTATGAAATGTAATTGATCCTCAATATGCAGTTATTAATAATAAATTATATTTTGTTAACAAATTTAATAATTTAGTTGGTGTTGGTCTTGGTGAAAAAAGAGATCGTTATCCTAACTCATTTAATGGTTGACAACAATATTTACAATATTGAAAAGAAAACAAAACTGGAAACAGTCCTGATAGTGATAAACCTATATATAGAAAATTAAATCTCAATGATGATTCAATATATTCTAAATGAAAAGATTTTGATTTTTACTTTAAAAACGGACTTTATAATTTAGATAATCTAAAAATTGGACTAAAAAATCTAAAAGAAAGTATTGAATCATCAGGAACAATTGATGCAAATTATACTTTTAAAAATTATGGATTAGGTTTTTATAACACTAGACTCATAACTCCATATTTCTGATTATATAAGCCTAAATTCCTTTTTGGTGATAATGGATTTTTATCTCCAGACGCATTTAATAACTCATCTCTAACTAGATATAGTGATGATTTAAATAGTTATAAAAAACCATCAGGTGTTAGTTTTGCTACAAATGCATTAACTATTTATAAAAGATCTAATAAATGAAAATTTGATATATATAAAGAAGCTAACATTTTATATGAGCCAGAACCACAACCTAGAAATAATCCATATGGTAATAGTGACAGAACCATCTATGATGTTCCACCTGTAAAATCTATTAAAGATATTGCAGAAATTTTAAATAGAATTAATGGTTTTGTGTATAAAGATCCAAATTCTGCTACAGCAAGTATTGAAGTAGTCAAACCTAATAGTATTAATAATGCAATGTTAGATTTATTAAAAGAAGTTTTTGTTAAAAACGTTACTATTAATAATTCATTCTTATTAAAAACTATTATTAATCAATTAAATAATGCATTTGATAGTTCTGATAAATTATTTAGAACTTATGCTGATGTATTAAAAACTAATAAATATATTTATGCTGATTTAGATCTTAAAAATAATTATGATAATTTAGTAGGTTTAAATCAACCACAAAACAATCTTGATAACTTAACACAATATATTAAACAACTTCAAACTACTATTTATAACCAAATTAAAGCTATTGTAGCTAAATATGCAAATAGTAATTTAGTTAGTGATCAAGATAAAGCAAATAAAGAAATCTTAGATACTTTTAATGCTGCTTCTAATAAGATTACATTATTAATTGAAGAAATTAATAATGCTTGATCATTCTTAAATGGTGATAAAAACTATGCTATTGAAAGAATTAATCAATCTAAATTCTTAACTCAAAACCAAAAATTAGCATTTATTGACTCATTAAGTTTAGTTAATAGTAAAAATGCTAATGCAAACAACGTAATTAGTGACATTTTAGATAAAGCACTAAGAAGTGCTAAAGATAATGTAGTTGCTCAAATTAACAATCCAAATAATATTGATTATTCATTTATTCCTAATAATTTAAAAACATTATTTAAAGAAGAATTAGAAAATGATCAAACCAGAGTTATTGGACCAATTGATGAACCAATTGATATCTTAACTACTAACTATCAAAACTTAGCTAATGAAATTATTAATAGTTTAAATACTGTAGATAATTTAAACTATATTGGTGATTATAAAAACGTTTATAAAGATCAAATTAGAGCAATTAATACTAATTCAATTAGTGAATTTAAGAAATTAGCAACACCTATTATTGATGCTGCTACTAATTTAAATACTGCATTTAAAGGATTAAATGAGAAATATAGTTATGCTTTAAGTCCTGAAATTACTGAAATCTTTAACGCTGCAACTACTGCAGGACAAGAAGAATTTAAAACAGTAATTGATAAAGTTAACCAAGTTCTAAAAACTCAAGATTCATCTTTACCTACTGTAGAAGCTATTGAAACTTCTAAACAAGAAATTCAAGATGCAATTGAAAAACTTAAGAGAGCTAAATTCTTAGAAGATAAGAATAAAGCAATTTTAAGAATTGGTGAAATGGAACACATTAATAATGATCTTAAAACCATTTTAATTAATAATATTAAAGATGCAAATGATGAAAAGACCTTTAATAATTACTTAACTTATGCAATTAACATTAATGGTTCTTATGGTAATTTAGAAGAAGTTGAAAAACTTGCAAACATTATCAAAAAAACTGATGCCTTTAAACTTGCTGATGAAGATAAAAAACAATTATTGAATAATATCTTAACTAACGTTAATACATTATTCTTAGATAAAGATAAACTAGGATACAATAATGATCTTCCTGGAGTTGATAAAATTACTGATCAATTAGCTAATGCAATTGCAGCAATTAATGGTGATAAAGAATTAAATAATAAAAAAGCTGAAGTATTAAGATTTATTAATAGCTTAAAATGAGTTAATGATAATCAAAGACGTACCTTTACTTTATTAATTAAAGCTGCTCAATCGGTAGCTATGTTGGATAATGAAAGTAGTTTAGAACCAGGATTAAAACAACAAGCTCGTATGGTTGATGATGATATGGGGGTTATTACTCAATATTTAGCTAACTTACCAACTGAATACAAACAAGAACCAAGAATAACTACTAAAAACTACTACTGAGCAGACAATGAACCTCAAAACAACTATAAAAATAGTTTAACTACTGCAACTAATATTACTAACAAAGTTACTGGAGAAGCTAATGTTGATCCTAATTCTGTAGCTATGATTAAAAATAATTTAATTAACTCTAAAGATAACTTAGATACTTCTGCAAGTTCTAATATTCAAGAAGTAAATACTAATATTAGAACCCTAGGTCATTTATCTGATGAAATTAAAACTAAATTATTAACTTTTGCTAACGCTCAACAAACTATTGATCAAGCAAGAATTATAGTTAAAGCTGCAATGAATCTAGATACTAGATATGGTGATTTTAGTGATTTATTTAAACAAGCAACTTTAAAACAAACAACTAAAGCATATGATGATTTAGATAATGCTCAAAAATCACAATATCAAATCGTTTATGCTGAAGCTTCAAACTTTGAACAAGATTTTAATACTAATGCAAGTTTTGATACCACTAATGATATTAATGCATCTTCAAGTGAAATTAGATTATTAAACAACAAGATTCGTATTATTTTAGCTTTAGTAGGTGCTAAAAATCCACTTAAAAAACAAGCAATTGAGCGTATTGCTGAATCTAATATTTTAACTCCTGATCAAAAGAACAATATTATTAACAATATCTCTAATTTACCTGATGATTCAGATACTTTAGCTTCTGATGTAGATAATATTGTTAATAACGCCTTTAACCAAGCTCAAACTAATGCTAAAGATAAAATTGCTACTTTACCAAATCTAACTCCTAGCCAAGTTGGTAAATTTAATGAAAAAATTGATCGCTCACCTTTAGAACCTACTGGTGGAGTTGGTAATAGTTTAGAAAAAATTGTTAATGTAGCAAATGACATTAACAATGATAGAACACTAGCAAATAATGCAATTGATAAAGCTAATAACTTAAACGATGCTCAAAAAGATAATCTTACTAAACAAGCAGAATCTATAGGTATTGGTACTGATGGATCAATTATTACTAACCCAGAAGATACTTCTGGTTTAGATAGAGCTAAAAATAAAGCTTTAGATATTGCAGATAATGCTAATGCTTTAGATAAAGATATGTCAGATCTTAAAAATAAAACTTTTGAGATTACTTCTCCTGCATTTAACAATGATTTAGCTAAAGCTTCAGAAGAAACTAAAGACATAGTAGCTAAAGCTAGAGATAATGCTTTAAACATTATTAATAAAGCTGGACCAGATGCTTCTAAAGAAGAAGTAAAAGATGCAATTAAACAAATTGATGATGCTATAGCTAAAGTTAAAGATGATCTTAAAACTCTTAACGCTGGAGGAACTATCCAAAACCGTAAAGATGCAGCTATAGATGAAATTAATGATCTTAAAAACATTGCTCCAGAAGTTAAAAAACAATTTACTGATGCTATTACTAATACCCAAGATCCTTTTGTAATTGCTAAAAACTTAAAAGATGCCAAAACTTTAGATAAAGATTATGGAGATTTATTCAAAGCAATCACTGATGCAAATAATGCTAAAGAAACACCTAATTATAAATTTGCTTCTCCTGAAGCTAAAGAAGCATTGGATAATGCTTTAGCAAAAACCAATAATCCTAGTGATCCAATTTTAAATAATGATAATTTAGGTATTAAAGATCAACCAAGTATTATTAATCCAATTGTTAAAGATTTAGAAAATGCTTTAAATGGATTAAATGGTAATAATATTCTTAAAGACGCTAAAAAAGACGCTTTAAAAGAATTGAATAACTTAAATAATTTAAACAATGCTCAAAAAGCAGATATTACTAAACAAATTAATGATGCTAATAGTATTGATGAATTAAATAATGTTGATCCAAATAATCCCGGAATCATTAATAAAGCAACTACTTTAAATGATAAAATGGCTGATTTAGATGGATATATTAATAAATTAGGTCCTGAATATACTTCTAATCCTATAACTGCAACTGCTTATAGTGAAGCTTCTAAAGAAGATAAAATTGCTTATGATGATGCTTTAAAAGCAGCTAAAGATTTAGTTGATAAACAAAATGGTGGAGCAATATTAGATCCTAATGAAGTTAAAAAAGTTCAAGATGATTTAACTAAAGCTAAAGACGCCTTAGATAAAAGTGCCTTTACTAATAATCCTAATGTCTTAAATGACATTAAAGAAGCTGCTAAAAATGCAATTAATAATTTAGAAAACCTTTCAGATCAAGACAAAGATCAATTAAATAAACAAATTGAAGCCTCAAATGATCCTGAAATGATTAATAACGTGCTAAATCCTGCAATTGATTTAGATAACAATGTTAAAAATCTAAAAGATGCAATTGGCAACACCGATAAATTAATTAATAGCAATAAATTCCAAAAAGCTTCTGAAGCTGAAAAAGCTAAAATTCAAGATGATTTAACTAAAGCTAAAGATGATTTAAATAATTTATTAACTAATCCTGATTTAACTACTGCAGATAAAATCAATAGTAGTAATGATTTAATTAATGATGATACTAATAAATTAAATGATAATGTTTTAGAATTTAAGAAAAATCATCCAAATATTACTATTAGTCCTGAAATTGCTAAGAAACTTAAAGACGATGCTATAGCTAGAGTCGAAGGATCAAATATTTTAAATCCTGGTCAAAAAGATTTAATTAAAGAAGCAATTAATTCATTAGCTGATGATTCAGAACTTCCTGATGCTATTGATGATGAATTAAATAAAGCTTTAGATACATCTAAAGCTAATGCCAATAATATTGTTGATAGTGTTAAAGATACTGTACCAAATGTTAATGAAGATACTTTAAATAAACTTAAAGATGAAATTAACAAAGTTAATCTTCCTTCTAAAGGTGTAATTGACAAAGAAATTGATCCTTTAATCAACAATGTTGATAAAGTGATTAAAACCGCTAAAGACTTAAAAGATCAAATTGATAATGATAACAACTTAAGTAATAAGCAAAAAGATGATCTTAAAGATCAATTAAACAATGATTTAGCTAACGCTTTAGATAGCAATAATGTTGATGATGCAGTTAATAACACTAAAGATAAAGTAAATAATGTCTTAAATGATATTAATAAAGCAATCAATCGGGTAGTTCCTGCAAAATACTTAAGTGATTTAGATAAATCTAATACTATTAATCAATTAAAAGACTTACCAATTGATAATAATTTAACTAATAACATTAATGACACATTAACTACAGCTTTAGATAAAGCTAAAGCTATTGTAGAAAATGATATTGATACTGGTAGTGATTTCAATGATTATTCAGCTAGTGATAAACAAACTTTAAAAGATAAAATTAAAGCAGTAACTTTAGCTCCTAGTGGAGTAATTACTGATCCAATTAATAACACTATTGATTCATTTAATCAAGGATTAGATGCATTAAAAGATCTTAAAAATGCTTTAGATCAAGACAATAATTTAACTAACGATCAAAAAGATGCTGTTATTAATGGAACTAAGGACAAAATTAATAATGTCATTAATCCTAATGCTACAGTAAATGATAATAAAAATGCAATTGATCAAGTAATTGATCAAGCAAAAAATGCTATTAATACCTTAAAAGATGTAACTAAAAGAATTGAACCCGCTACTTATTTAGATGATAATCAAAAAGCTAAAGCTATAGCAGATATTAATTCAATTCCAATTAATGATCAATTAGTTAATAATATTAATAAAGAATTAACTAAAGTATATGATCAAGCTAAAGATAATGCTAAAGATACTTTAGATAAATTAACTCCTAGCTTAACTAACCTTTTACCAAAAGATATCAATGCAATTAAAGATCAAATTGATCATTCAATGGTACCTAATGAAGGAGTGATTGATCAACCTTTAGTTAATATTATTGATAAATCTAAAGAAATTAATGATTTATTAAACAATGTTAATAAATCATTAGATGATTCATCATTAGATAAAGCAACTAAAGATAAAATCAAAAACCAAGTAGTTAATAAGTTAATTAACAATCTTAATAATCCAGATATTAATAATCAAATTGATGATATTAAACAAAACTTACCAAAAATTATTGATGGATTAAAAACCTTAAAAGATAATGTCAATAAAACTATTAACTCTATTCCTACTATAGATAAAAATGCTTCTGATGCTGCTAAAGATGCCTTTAATCAAGCCAAAGATAAATTAGATCAAGCATTAGATAATGCTAAAAAAGTTTTAGATTCAAAAGATCTACCAGATGTTAAGACAATTGATAATGCTAATAATGATTTAACTAAAGCGAAAGATGATTTAGATAAAACTTATGCTAAAACAATTATTGATCAATTAGATAAGCTCTCACCAAGCTTAAAACAAGATTTTAATAATAAAATTGATGCTGCAGATAATAATGATCAAATTCAAAACATCTTAAAACAAGCTAAAGATGCTAATGATTTATACAATGATTTATTTAACGCTATTAATAAAGCTAAAGATGCTAAAAAATCAAATAACTTCATTAACGCTTCTAAAGATTTAAAAGATAAATTAAATAATGATTTAGAAAGTTTATACAATAAACCTTTAGATTTAGTAGATAATGATAATTTAGGTATTAATCCTGATACAAGTTTAATTAATGATCAAATTACAAAACTTAACAATGATGTAAAAAACCTTAATGGAGATCAAAGATTAAAAGATGCTATTGATAATGGATTAAAAGTACTAGATCAATTAAAACACTTAAACGATAAACAAAAAGACTATCTTGAAGGTGAAATTAAATTCAGCAATGATGTTGATGTAATTAATAAAGCTACTAAAGATGCTAAAACCCTAGATGATTTAATGGAAAAATTAGCTATTGTAGTAGCTGATGATGATGAGTTAATTGATTCTCAAAGTGATTATTACATTAAAGCAATTAATAAAGATCAAGTAGATTTAAATCTACCAATAGCGAAAGAAATCTTATTAAAAGATAGTGCATATAATCCAGATGCTCAATTTATTCAAGATTTAATTAAAAAGATTACTCTTGGAGCAATTAAACCTGATTATTCATGATTATACTTATTGATTTTAACAACTATAGGTACAATGTTCTATTGAGTTGGTGCTTTATTATCAAAACTTAAACGCAAAAAGAATAAATAAGAATTAAAACCGCCATTTAGGCGGTTTTTTCTTGATATAATACAAACTATGAGATTAAGATATGATAGTACTGCTTTAACTAAATTAGAGCAATCACCTTATTATTTAACTAATTTTCCAATTACCTTAAAAGCAACTGATGTTGTAGAAATTGGTGCAGGTAAAGGAGAAATGATTAGTCAATTAGCTTTAAATAATCCTGATATAACTTATTATGCACTAGAAAAATATCCTACAGTAGCTAATAAGATTTTAAATAAAATTAAAGAGTTAAATTTAACTAATTTATATATAGTTACAATTGATGCTAGAGAGCTTTTAGAAGTTTTTAAAGGTCAAGTTAATACCTTATGATTAACTTTTTCTGACCCTTGACCTAAAAAACATCATGCTCGTAGAAGATTGACCTATAAGGACTTTTTAGCTTTATATCAAAAGCTATTAACTGAAGAAGGGAAGCTTTATTTTAAAACTGATAATGATAAGTTATTTGACTTTTCTATTGAGTCGTTAAATGAAAATAATTGAGAAATTTTAGATTTAACTAGAGATTTACATCAAAGTTCTTATAATCAAAATAACTACCAAACTGGTTATGAGAAAAAATGATCAAGCTTAGGAAAAAATATTAATTTCTTAATAGCAAAACCAAAAACATGAATAAAATAAACACAAAAATACAATAAAGGCACTTTATTGTATTTTTTTTTTTTTTTTTTGAAAAAATGTTTTTTGATTATTTCTAACTTATGCCTATATATAATAAATACATAAAATAAAGTAAAGGAAAAAAGTTATGAACAATAAGTATTTTGTTAAAATGAAAAGCTTGGTAACATTTGCAATTTTAGTATTTATTATGCAACTTGTTATTATAGTTGGATTTTATAAATTCAAAAATGCTCAAGGAGTTAATGTTGAATCTGGATTCTTTAAGTTTTATGTTTCATTAACATCAGTTTCATTACAACCAAAATTATTCTTTAAAAATTTAGGAAAACTTCTTGATGCCGCACCTGATACTAGCTACGTTGTATCAGTTATATTTGCAGTGTTATTCTTCTTATTTAATCTATTTTGCATCTTAACACTTATGTTAATTTTATCAATTAAAACCATTAAATGTTTATTCTGTAGAAATTGACTTGCATTTATTATCTTGATGGTTTTTGGAACACTTTTCAATATATTAGCAATTATTCAATATATTTATCCAGCAATTGTCAGCTTTAGTGAAACCACAACCTATAGCAAAGATATTGAAGCCATCCAAAAAGTTATTTATGACTTATTTGGTAAAAAAGGTCCAGAAGCAATGGTATGATTATTACTAATTGCCGAACTTAGTTTAATTATTGCTCCTGCAGCAGTAAACATTAAAGGAAGAAACAACAGTCTTTACATTCAATAAAATAGAAATTGAGATATTACTTAGTAACTAAGCATATCTCAATTTTTTTATATTGTTTGGTTTAGATTACTCTTTAATCTTTGTTGAATGTAAATTAATTTAACACTAGTTGCTCCTAAGTTTCCAAGTTTTAACAAAAAATACTAAAAAAGAGCATTTAAAACGATCTTTTTTTAACTTTTTCAAAATCTTACATTGTAATTTTAAATAAAACAATTGCTTAAAGTTTTGAAATAAGGAAATTAAATTCTGTATCTTATTTCAATAAAATATATTTTTTTGAAATAAGAGTGATAAAATTATATTAGTATTTCAAAAAAGAGGGTATTATGAACAACGAAAGAGCAGGAAAATGAAGTAAGCAATTATCAGGCGAAATGACTTATTATTCATTTCATCCATCAAAATTGCCACCTAAACCAGAAATAGAAATTGATGATGAGATGTATAATAAATTAATTCATGCTTATAAAGTTCTAGCAATATTAGATGATAGATCATCTTATATTCCTAATATGGACTTATTTATTTCAATGTATGTGCAAAAAGAAGCTTTATTATCTTCTCAAATTGAAGGTACTCAAGCAACTTTGGAAGATATTTTTGATTCCAATATCAGTCAAAACATTAATTTAGATGTAGATGAAGTAATTAATTATATTAAAGCTACTAATTATGCTATACAGAGATTGCAAACCTTTCCATTATGTAATAGGTTGCTTTTAGAAGTTCATAAAATATTACTTGATAATACTAGAGGTAAGGATAAACACCCAGGTGAATTTCGTAGAAGTCAAAATTGAATTGGTGGAGTTAATTCAACTATTAAAACTGCTAGATTTATACCACCAGATGTAAATTATATGAAACAAGCTTTATCTGATTTAGAAATATATATGAATAATGATGATCAATTGGATGATTTAATTAAGATTGCTTTAATTCATTATCAATTTGAAACAATTCATCCATTTTTAGATGACAATGGACGAATTGGAAGATTATTAATTGTTTTATACTTATTAGAAAAGAAAATTATTAAAGCACCTTCTTTATATATGTCATTTTACTTAAAACAACACAGAATTGAATATTATGATAGAATGACTACAATTAGACAAACAGGTGATTATGAGCAATGAATTAAGTTCTTTTTAGATGGTATTTATATTAGTGCTAAAAATGCAATTGAAACGATAGATGAACTAATCAAACTAAGAAATATTAATTTAACTAAAATCAATGATCAAAATTTTAATAAAAGAACTAAAGAAACTGCTATTAAAATTTTTAATTACCTAGAAGCTCATCCTGTTATAGATATTACTAAAACTGCAGCTGATTTATCTATTACTTATAATACTGCTTCTTCAGCTATAAATAAACTTAAAGATTTAGCTATTATTAAACTTAATAAAAATCAAGAAAGAAATAAAGTCTATAGCTACTATGAATATATAGAAATCTTAAAAGAAGGAACAGAAATTATACCTACAGAATAATAATTAAAAATAAAAATTGAGATATTACTTATAACTAAGCATATCTCAATTTTTTTATACTGTTTGATTTATATTTTCCTTATATCTTTGTTGGATGTAAATTAATTTAACCTTGTTTTCATCATCACTTAAAATCACATTCACAGTATCAAGAATCTGAAGTTCATTAAATTCACTTAATGGCATTTGGAATAATGGTTGTTGAACATTATGTGCATTTTCTAAAAAGGTATTAACTCCGATTCTATAATAGTTGTTTAAATTGATTTTAAATGGTAAATCAAACTCATTAGTGTATAAATTAATTCAGTTTTCTAAGTTATTGACATCAGAATCTTTATCAGTAGCAGTTACAAAGATTAAATCTTCATCTAAAAATAAAATTGGTAAGCAATATTTGCTTGTATCATTAGAGAAGTTTTCAACTCCATCTGCTAGCTGAGCATTCATTCGATGTAGATCAAATAATATTTTCTTGTCCATTGTTGCTCCAATTTATAAATAAATAATTTATAACAATGAACTAAAAATAAACTAATTTAACACAAAAATATTAAACTTATGCATTCTTTTACAAAAGATTAAAACGCAAGCGATAATAAGATGATAAAACGACAAATATGTCGTTTTATGTTCCTTTAGTACCTAAAGCATCAAAAATAAAACAAAAGACACTAATATTAGTGTCTTTGTAATTAAATTTCATCTTCTTCATCAATATCTAAATCATCATTTTCTACATCTCCAAAAATTGAGCGATGTACTTTTGATAAAATATCTTTTTGTTTTTTAGAAATTTTTGAAGGTTGGTCATCTTCAGTAATTGTTATATCTTTAACTGTACCATCATCAGTTTTATTATTAGTGAATTGAATTTTCAATTTAGCAAATTCACGATCAGGTTTTTCGTTGGTAAAAATAATTGTAGGAACTATAATAGGATTTCTTCTTTTTTCTTTATAGAATAATGAACCAAGACGTTCAATAATAATTTTTTCAATATCTTCTTTAGTTCAATTTTTAGTATTTTTAATGTGGTATAAAACTGCACCATGAGTTACTCTTTTAGTTTCATCAATTAACTTCTTAGAAGTTTTAACAAAGAAACTTCCTCTAGTAATAATTTGAGGACGACCTATGATTGCATTTTTACTTTTGTCAATAATAAAAACAATATTAACAAAACCACTATCTTTTAATCTAGCTCTTTCTTTAATAATGGTATTTGAAGTAGTTAAAACTGTGTTTCCATCAATATATACTGGTCCAAAGTTAATTTTTTCATCAGTTTTGGTGATAGTATTATTTAGCATTTGATACACTTCACCCTTACGTAAAATTAAAACATTATTTGGATCAACACCATTATCTACAGCAGATTGTCCATGCACAATGCTCATACGATATTCACCATGATAAGGTAAGAAATATTTAGGTTTAGTTAATTGGAAAATTTTATCATGCTCTCATTTATAAGCGTGACCTGAAGTATGTAAATATCCATCAGGACCATTTTCTTTAATAATAGCTCCTAATTTATATAAACGATTAATTAATAATTCTACTACCATTCTATTTCCTGGAATAGGGCTAGATGAGAAAATAACCACATCACCTTTGGTTATTTTAATAGTAGCATGCTTACCATAACTCATTCTTGATAAAGCTGCAAGTTGTTCTCCTTGAGAACCTGTAGTTAAAATTACTAAATCTTTATCAGGGACATTAGGTAATTGTTTTTTGTCAATTAAAACATCATTTCCAACATTAATATAACCTAATTTACGACCAATTTTAATCCCTTGAATCATTGAACGACCAAAAGTAATAACTTTTTTATTTAACTTAGCTGCAAGTTCAATAATAACTTTAACTCTAGTTAAATTTGAAGCAAAAGAAGTAATAATAATTTTTCTTTTAGCTTCTTTCATATGTCTTTCAATATCAGTTAAAATATCACTTTCACTAGGTGAATGATTTGGTCTCATAGCATTGGTTGAATCACTTAATAAAGCTGTAAGACCTTCTTTTCCAATTTGATCTAATCTAGCAAAATCAGTGTAATTACCAATTGGAGTATAATCAAACCTAAAATCTCCAGTACACATTATGCTACCATTTGGGGTAGTTACTCTTACTCCAAAAGCATCAGGAATAGAGTGTTGAGCAGTTCAAAAATCAACTTTACAATGATTCGGGAATTTAAATACATCAGCTTTATTAATTTCAATAAATTCAACTTTTTTTGTGATCTTATGATCTTCAAATTTGAGCTTTAGATATTGGATTGCAATTCTTGGAGCATATATTCTTTTTAATTTAGTTTGCTTAACTAAATAAACAACTCCACCAATGTGGTCTTCATGACCGTGGGTAATAAATAATCCTTCAATGATTTTACCTTTTTGATTAAGATATTCATAATTAGGAATGATACCTTTAACTCCTGAGTTAAATGTATCTGCAAATTTAATACCAGCATCAATTATAAAAATATGATTTTCATGTTCGATTAAGAGAGTTGATTTACCAATTTCTTCAACTCCTCCTAACGCAACTATTTTAGTTGGTTTCATAAATTCTCTCTTCCGTTTAAAAATTAATAATAGTGAAAAGTATAATGAAAATAATTTTAAAAATTATTAACTTGTTATATTATAAAGTAAAAGTTAATTTTATATATTAATTTAACTTGCTAAAGACAGAAATTTTAAAACTTTATTTGTTTTATTTCTTTATTGTTATAATAGTTTTTATGAAAATTAAATTAACACAAAATAAGGATTTAAAGCGATTTTTTAACAAAAAATCACTTAATAGTTTTTTAACCAGCTTTATTCTAGAATTGCTTGCAATTGCTTTTTGAACAATTGCTTTTAAGGTTGATTTTGAATCTTATGGAATGCAATTATTAATTGGATTTACTGGGGTGATTTTAATTACATTATCAATCTTAACTAGATATATTGATAGTGTTTTTTATTCAGATAACATTCTTTTAAATAGATTATTATTGGCTAATAATTCATATTGAAATAAATTTGGTTTAAATATTTTATGAATTAGCCCAATTTTATTTTTTATTTTTAAACAATTTTATTTGTTTAAAAATATTACTTTAAATATTAAAGATAATAATGAATTAAGTGATATTGATTTAGATAAATATCTTAAAGTATTTCAAAATGATGCTTTTGATCGTTTTATCAATAAAAACTTACGTCTAAATACTAGTGAAATAGCAATTAGTGGAATTTTAATGGGAATTTTTGTCATAGTTACTTATATTACTAGATTAACTTTAGCTAAATTTATTGGTTTAAACTTTGAATATGTTTTTTATATTATTTTTGCATATTTATTTAGGTATTTTAAAGGAACTTTTTTAGCAATAGCTTCAGATATTTTAATTTTATTAATCACAGGAAGATTAGGAACTTGATATTGAGCTTATGCTTTAGTACCTATAATGGTAGTTATTTATTCTTCAGTCTTTTTTGATGTTTTTGAGAAAAATAAAACAGTAAGTGTAATTTATTCTAATTTAGCTTTAATTGCAGCTTTTATTAGTTTAACAGTAGTATTTATTTTCCAAGCTCAAGCAGCTGCAGGATTAAATGGAAAAATTAAAATTAGCCAAGTATTTGGATTAAGAAGTATCTCATTATGAGTTGGTATTTTATTAATGATACTTGCAGCAATTTCATTAATCATTACTTGAATATTAACCTTTTTGTTTTTCAAAAAACAAAAAGAACAACTTTTATACTATGTAATTTCATTTGCTTTAGCTACTAGTGTAGTAGTGTTTGTAAGATGAATTTGAGGTCCTTATGCTTTTATTAAATACTATATGTATCTAGGAAGATTTCCAAGTAATTTTGATGTTAAAAGTAAATATATAGCAGTTATGATTCCTATTATTATTAAATCTTTAGTAGCTGTACCTTTATATACTTATTTATTAACCTCATTAATTCATCCGTTAAAACTATTAAAACATAAATTTTTAATAGTAAAAAGTAGCTATGGATATTAATTTTAAATTTCTGTCATTATGACAGAAATTTTTGTTTTTTTGCTTATTTAAGAAAATGAATTTAATGTTTATTTTTGTTTAATCAACAAAAATAAAATGATTAAATTTGCTTGAAAAATTCGCTAAAAATAACTAATAAACACAATGGTAAAAGGCAAAATTATGGTATTATAATTAAATATGATTAATTGAATAAAAAAAATATTTAAATTAACAAATTTTAAACGTTTTTTTATTAGTGCAATTACCATTATTTCAACTATTTTAGTTATTGTTTTTGGAAGCTTCTTTTATGTTTCAAAAAACGTAAATAAATCAATTGAATACGGTGGTGGTGTTGAAGTATTAGTTAAAGTTAAAACTGATGATTCTAATCAAAAAACTAGTGATAATTTAGTTAATACAGTAAGAGATTCATTACAAAATAGATTAACCGGAGGTACTGGTTTAAACGGTATTACTGTGTCTAATCAAGGTGAATCTGTTTTAAGAATTACTCGTAGTGGATCATTGAGTAATGATGAACTTAAATCATTTGAACGTGAAATAGTTAATAAACCAATTTTAACTATTACTGACACTGAAATGAGACCTTTATTCCAAAAAGAAGGGGATACAATTGCTTTTGTTAAAGATGCACCTCAAATTTTAGAGCTTCAAACTAACATCAACAAATGAATTCCACCTTTTTCAGCAGCTAAAGCTGAAATTGGACCTACTGGTCAATGAAGTGTATTGATTGATTTAACTGATAGTTCTGCAAAAACTGCATGATTTGAAGCTACATCATACATTGCAAGTTTACCAATGGGTAAAAATAAGATGTTAATTTGATTAAACATTAATGATTTAATCAAAAAAGCTCAAGATGAATTTCCAGATCAATGAGCTAAAGCTAACTTTAATTTATGAAACTTTATTCATATTGATGAAATGGCTAATAATCCTTTAAAAGAACATCAAATTAAAGCTAAAGATTATTTAATTTCAGATCCTTCAGTTCAACAAGGGATTGATAGTGATAAAACTGTAATTAATGGTAGTTTTAATCAAACTACAGCAACTAAATTAGCTACTGGAATTACTTTTGGATTAAGTAATTATTCATTGAATATTGAACAAACTAACTATATTGATTCATCAAAGAATCAAAATTCATTCAATTATGCAATGATTGCTGGAATAGTTATTTTTAGTGCTATAGCATTATTTATGATCATTAATTATGGTTTATTAGGTGCATTAAGTACTATTAGTATGGCTTTATACATCTTTTTAACCTTATTAATGTTTAGTGTTTTAAGAGGCGAATATTCTCCTTCAACACTTGCGGCATTAATTATTGGAATTGGTATTAGTGTTGATGCTAATGTTATTACTTATGAAAGACTAAAACGACAAGTGTATCAAGGTGATTCGTTTAGAAAGTCCTATAAAAACTCAAATCGACAATCATTGTCATCAATTATGGATGCTAATATCACCACTATTATTGTTGGGTTTATCTTGTTCTATTTTGGAACTATCAATGTTAAAGGGTTTAGTATTATTTTAGTACTATCGGTATTATTTACTCTTTTAGTAATGTTAGTTTTCCAAAGATCTTTAGCAACATTAATAGTTAATAGTGGATTTTTTGACAATAGAACTTATTTATTAGGAATTAGAAAAAAATACATTAATAATAAAACTAAATTAGGTGCAGTAATTGAAAGAAATGACTTTTTAAAACAATCAAAATGATTTGCTTTAGGGTCTATGATTTTTATCTTAATTTCAGTTATTATTTTTGCTTCATTATCTATTAAAGCTAATGATTTTTGAGCTGGAGTAAATAGAAGTATTGAATTTAGTGGTGGAACATATATCACAATTGCTCCTAGTGGAGATACTAAAGCTTTAGATTTTGAAACCGCAAGCAAAATCAAGCAAGCTATTATTGAGCAAAATCCTTTAAATTTAACTAATATTAATCACATTATTTCAATTAACAAGTCATTACAAATTAATAATCAAGATAGTTATATTTTATTAATTAAAACTAACCAAACTATTGCCGAAGCTATTAAACCTAATATCAATAGTTTATTAACCGCAACTATTGATACTATTCCAAACTTAAACTTAAACTTTGTAATTTTACCTAGAACTGTGTCAATTACAGAAGCAAATCACATTGTTCAAAATGCAACTATTGCAATATCAATTAGTTTTATTGGAATTGTGCTTTATTTATTATTAAGAATGAGCTGAACATTCTCATTTGCTGCAATTATTGGTTTAATTCATGACTTTTTAATGGTAGTTGCTTTTATTGTAATCACAAGATTACAAGTATCAAGTATAGTAGTAGCTGCAATGTTATCAATTTTAGGTTTAAGTATCAATGATACGGTAGTTACTTTTGATAAAATTCGTGAAACAATTAATACCCAATATGTTAAAAAGATTCTAACTAAAGAAGATATTAAACACATTGTAAATACTTCAATTGCTGAAACATTAAAAAGAAGTTTATATACTTCATTTACAACTATTTTTGCAATTGTAGTGTTATTATGCTTCCAAAATGCTACAGACTTTACATTTAACATTGTTATGCTATTTGGTATTACAATTGGAGTTTATTCATCAATCTTTATTTGTACATGATTCTGAAGTAAAGTTGAAAACTTACGTCAAAAAGGAATTAGAAAAAGAATCGAAAGTGGTTATTGAAATATTAATAATCCAGAAGAACAAACATTTAATGGAATTAATGATTATGTAGCATAAACAGTCAATTTCATTGACTGTTTTTCTAATAAATTTTTATATAATATATTAACAATAAAAAAAGGAGTTTTATGGCAAAATTTATCGACGAAGTTAAGATTATGGTGCAAGCTGGAAAAGGTGGAGATGGAATGATTTCATTCCGTAGAGAAGCTCATGTTGACAAAGGTGGACCTGATGGCGGAGATGGTGGAAATGGAGGAAACATCTACTTTGTAGGTGATTTAGGAAAAAATACACTATTAAGCTTTTACAAAAATAAACATATAGTTGCAGAAGATGGAGTTAAAGGGGGACCTAAAAACCTTTATGGAGCTAATGCAAAACATACTTATATCAAAGTTCCTATTGGTACTTTAGTTTACAATGGTAAAAAATTAATTGCTGATGTAATAGAACCTGATGTTCCATATTTAATTGCGAAAGGTGGTAAAGGTGGTAGAGGTAATAATAAATTCAAAACCGCTAAAAATACCGCTCCTAGAATTTGTGAAAATGGAATGCCTGGAGAAAAATTTGAAGCTCACATTGTGTTAAAAATTCTTTCAGATGTTGGATTAATTGGAAAACCTTCAGCAGGAAAATCAACTTTCTTAAACATTGTTTCTAATGCTAAAGCCAAAGTAGCAGAATATGAATTCACTACTTTAGTACCTCAATTAGGAATGGTTTCATTCCATGATAATTCATTTACTGTAGCTGATTTACCTGGATTAATTAAAGGTGCATCATTAGGTAAAGGATTAGGAATCCAATTCTTAAAACACATTGAACGTTGTAGAGTAGTTGCTCATATTATTGACTTTGGTTCTGAAGAAAAAGATCCAATTGAAGATTATGAAACAATTTGTCAAGAAATTAAAAATTACAATTTAAAACTAGAAAATAAACCACAATTAGTTATTGCTAACAAAAGTGACTTAGAACATTTTGATCAACATTTAGCTAAGTTTAAAACTAAATATCCTGAAATAGAAATTATTCCTATTTCAGCTATTAATCATAAAAACATTGAACCAGTAAAAGCGGCAATGTGAAAAATGATTTCTGAATCTAACCTTCAACCAATTGAAAATGAAGCTGAAGAAATTAAAGTAATTGAATTTGAACCTGATTATGAAATTTTTTCACCATTCAAAGGTTATTATGAAGTTAGTGGTAAAAAAGTTGAAGAACTTTATCATAAAATTCCAATTGGTACTTATGATAACTTAGTTAGATTTAATAATATACTTAAAAAAATTGGTGTATGAGAAGAATTGGTTAGAAAAGGGATTCAAGTAGGAGATACTGTATCTATTTATGGACTTCAATTCCAATGAGAGGATGAAGAGTAATATGCAATATGTAAGAGATAGCTTTAGTTTTAATGAATTTACTAATCAAGCTAAATCTATACTTCAATCAACTGTAAAGCAAGAAGTGGCTAATGCTTTTACTCCTAAAATTGCTCAACAATTAAAAGTTAATAAGACTCGTATAATCATTTCGTTATCAGTCTTTTTAGCTTCTTTTTTAATTGGTGCAATAGTTTCATTAATTACTTTTAATTCAATAGCAATGATAGTATTTACTGCAATTTCAGCAATTGCATTAATTGTTACAACTGTTTTTTTAATAAGTTATCGTAAAACAGCTAATTATCTAAGTAAACAAATTCAAAGAAATTTAAATAGTGTAGAAATATATAATAAGATATTACAAATTATTGATCAAGCATTCCATTATCATGGAAATTCAATTACTTATGCTGATAATAATTTGGATTTTAATAGTGTAGACATTAATATTAAAGAACATGATTGATATCGCCCTTCAACCGTAGAAAGTACTGCTAAAATTATTCGTACTAGTAAAAAATCATACTTTGACATTGATAACAAATATCCAATTTGTAGTCAAAATGTAATTTGAGAATATGTTTATCGTACTAAAGATAGAGAAGAAAAGAAACATTATTATGCAACTTTATTAAAAATTGATACTTCAAAGTCTAAAAGTAAGAATTTTAACTTTGGTATGTTTAGTCGAAACTGTGTTAATGGTAAAAAAATTAAATTAGAAAATAATGAGTTTAATAAAATAATGCAATTATACTCAGATAATGAGTTAGAAGCACGTAAAATGTATACTCCTTTAGCAATGGAGAACACAGTAAAACATTATGCACAAAATCGTAAAAACCAAGCAAGTTTTAATTTAGGAATTGTTTCACACAATGATACAGTTTATGCTTCATTTTTAACTCCAGATAGTGGATTTTTAAATATTGATGTACCAATGTCTAGTAAAAAAGAAAAAATAGAAAGCAAAATTTTAAAAGATATTATTGTAGATGTCTTTACTTATTATTATATTATTGCATATCTTTTTATACCGTTATATTTAGACTAGAAAGGATTTTATGGAAGAAAATACAACAATAGAATCGCAAATGCAAGGTCTATCAAGTAATGAAGCTAAACAAAGATTATTACAAGATGGACCTAATGTATTAAAAAAACATCAAACCAAAAGTGTATGGAAGATGTTTTTAGATCAATTTAAAGATTTTATGATCATTTTATTATTAATAGCTGCAGTAATTTCATTCATTGTAGCTATTTATAATTATTTTGCTAATGGTAGAATAACCACAGCTAATACAATTGTAGATTTTGTACAACCATTTATTATCTTAATTGTAGTAGTATTAAACTCACTTCTTGGTACTTATCAAGAAATTAAAAGTAATCAAGCAGTTACTGCTTTAGAAAAATCAAATGAATTAAATGCTAAAGTAATTAGAGATAATCAAATTATGATTATCCCTTCACATGAAGTAGTAGTAGGTGATTTATTAGTAGTAGAAGCAGGAGATGCTATTTGTGCTGATGCTAAAATTATTGATTCATATACCTTTTCAGTAGTAGAATCTGCACTTACAGGAGAATCTCAAGCTGTATATAAACAAGCTTTAGATAATTCTAATCATCATAAACTAGCTTTAGGTGATAGAGTTAATATGATTTATTCAGGTACTTATGTAGTTTCAGGAAAAGCTTATGCAGTAGTTACTGCTACTGGAGATAAAACTGAATTAGGAAAAATTAACTCATTAGTTAATGAACAAGAAGCTACTTTAAGTCCATTACAAATTAAACTTAATAAATTAAGTAAAATTTTTGGTATTTCAGGAGTTGTATTATTGTTTGTTTCAATGATACTTCAAATTGTATTAACTAATGCTTTTAGTGGAATATGAAATAAACCTGAAGTATATACTAATGCTATGGTTATAGGTATTTCATTAGCTGTAGCTGCTATCCCTGAAGGTTTAATTACTTTTACCACAGTTTTATTAGCTATTGGGGTAAGTAGAATGACTAAAGAAAATGTTATTATTAAAGCATTTTCTACAGTTGAAACCTTTGGTTCAACTAATATTATCTGTTCAGATAAAACTGGTACTTTAACTCAAAATAAAATGTCAGTTGTTGAGTTTTATGATGTATTAAAACCTCAAAGTGATTTAGAAAACTCAATGGCTTTAGGTGCGTTTGTAGCTTGTTGTGATGCTGATGTTACTGTAAATGAAAAAAATGAATATATTGAAGTAGGTGATGCTACTGAAACAGGTATTTTACGTTTTGGAATTGAAAATAATAATACTAGTCAAATGTTTTTTGATAAATATCAAAAATTAGATTCTTTACCATTTGATAGTACTAGAAAAGCAATGTCAATTTTGGTTAAATTAAACGATAAAGAACAATTAATTATCACCAAAGGTGCTCCAGATGTGATTTTAGCTAAATCAATTAATGCTTCTGAACATGAGTATCAAATGGTTGAAAAATGATCAAAACAAGCTTATAGAGTACTTGCTGTTGCTTATAAAAAAGTTTCAAATCATTCAACTATTAGCATTGAAGATGAAAATAATTTAACTTGTTTAGGGTTAATTGCTTTAATGGATCCTCCAAGAGAAAATGTTAAACAAAGTATTCTTGAAGCTAAACAAGCAGGAGTTAAAACAATAATGATTACAGGTGATCATTTAACTACTGCTGTAGCTATTGCAAAAAACTTAGGTATTTATAATGTTAAAGATGTAGCATTAACTGGTAGTGAATTAGCTACTATGAGTGATGAAGAATTAAGAGAAAAAGTTAAACATATTTCAGTTTATGCTAGAGTAACTCCAACAGATAAATTAAGAATTGTTAAAGCTTGACAATATCATAATCAAGTTGTAGCTATGACAGGAGATGGTGTTAATGATGCTCCAGCATTAAAAGCTGCAGATCTTGGTTGTGCTATGGGAATAACAGGAACTGATGTTTCTAAACAAGCTGCAGATGTTATATTAACTGATGATAATTTTAATACCATTGTTAAAGGTATTAAAAGTGGTAGAGAAACCTTTGATCGGATTAAATCAGTTATCTTAAACCTTTTAGTATCTTCAGTTGTTGAAATTTTTGTAATGATGATTGGACTATTTTTATTTAGATTTATTTTTAAAGATCAAATTAGTACATCGGAATTTATTATCCTTTCAGCAGCTCAATTATTATGAATTAATTTATTAACTCATGGACTTCCAGCAATTGCTTTAGGTATGACACCAAATGATGAAGATGTAATGAAACGTAAACCATTTAATAAATATGACAGCATTTTTGCTAATGGAATGGGTAAAAAATTAATGATACATAGTTTAATTCTTACTTTCTTTTCATTATTATCATATTTAATTGTTGGTTTAATTGCTAAAGCTAATTTAATTATTGGGGAAGATTTTGTTAAACTAACTTCTACCGCTTGTTTTATTACTTTAGGTATTGGATCAAGTATTAATGCATTAAATTTAATGAGTAAAAATAATATTTATCGTTGTGGAGTAACTAAATATAAATTAGTTTATTTAGCTTCATTATCAAGCTTTGTCTTAATTTTATTTGCAGCATTTATTCCAGGAATTAATACTGCTTTTGGAATGTATGATGTATTAAATAATCAATATTTAGCAGTTTATGCATTAGTTCCTATTGTATTAGGATTTGGTTTATTAATTATTGAAGAATTCAAAAAAGGAATAATAGCTTATAAAGAAATTAAAGCAAGTTTTGAATAAAAAAATTAGGTAATATTATTTACCTAATTTTTTTATTATTTAATTAATAAAGATTCTTCATCCATTTCTTTAGGTTTAGCTACTCCTATATAATCTAAAACTGTAGGGGCAATGTTAGCTAATTTACCGTCTTTTAATTTAACATTTTTATCGGTACAAATTAACATAACAGGACTAGAGGTATGTTTAGTTGCTGGTTTTCCATTAGCATCTTCAGTAATTTCAGCATTTCCATGATCAGCAGTAATAAATACTGTTAAATCATTTGCTTCAGCAAATTCAACAATTCTTCTAATTTGAGTATCTAAAAAGCTTACTGCTTGAATAGTTGATTTTAAATTTCCTGTATGTCCAACCATATCAGGGTTAGCAAAGTTCATAATTGTTAGATCATAATTTTTAGCATTAGCTAATAATTCATCTGTAATTTCTTTTGCTGACATTTTTGGAGCATCTGCATAACTTTCAACTTTTAATGATGGGACCATAATTCTATGTGAGTTTTTAAACTCAATATCATTTCCTCCATCCATAAAGTAAGTAACATGAGCATATTTTTGAGTTTCAGCTAATCTAAGTTGAGATTTATTAGCTAATTCTAAAACTCTACCAATAGGCATTGATACTTCCATTTCATCAAAAGCAATAATTGTATCAATTCCTTCGTATTTCATCATTGATACAAATTTACTAATTTTTACTGGATGAGTAGGTTGGTTATCATATAATGGTGAACCAATAAATAAGTGAGTTAATTGTCTTGCTCTATCAGGGCGGAAGTTAAAGAAGATAATGCTATCTCCATCTTTAGCAAATGCACTTTTATCTAAATTAGCATTTACTGCAGGAACAAAGAATTCATCTGTAATTCCTTCATTATATTGAGCTTTAACATAATCTAAAGCTGAAGTGAATTTACTATCACTATTTCCTAAAATTGCTTCATAAGCTTTTTCAACTCTATCAAACATTTTATCACGGTCCATAGCGTAAAATCTACCACTAATTGATGCAATATTATATTTATATTCATCACATAATGCTTGAAGTTTTTCGATTGAACTTTCAATTGATTTAGGAGCAACATCTCTACCATCTCCAAAAACATGCACTGAAACATTTTTTACACCATTTTCATGAGCTGCTTTTAACACTTCAAATAAGTGATCTTCTAATGAATGAACTCCTCCAGGAGATAATAATCCCATTACATGTAATGTTGCATCTTTTTCTTTAACATCATTAAAAGCTTCTAAAAATGCATAATTTTTTCTAAAGGTTCCATCATTAAGTGCTTTTTTAATTAATGATAATCCTGTATAAACCACAGTTCCAGCACCAATGTTTAAATGTCCAACTTCTGAGTTTCCCATTTGACCTGCTGGAAGACCTACAAATTCTCCACTAGCTTGAATAACACTATTTGGATATTCCTTAAAAAGTTGATCAAACATAGGTGTATCTGCTAAAGCAAACCCATTACCTTGAGTTTCTTTTCTAAGACCTAATCCATCAATAACAATTAAAATTGTCTTTTTCATAAGTTTCCTTTCATTAATTATTTAATTATTAAAATTAATTATAAATTTTATTAAATAATAAAATATACTTTTTATTATATGATATTTATAAAACTTTATATTTTTTAAATATTAATTTTTTACTGCTAACAAAATTATTTTTAATTTATTTTGTTGGTTTTATAAAGCATAATTTTAATTTAATTAAATTATAAAACTAAAAGCTAAATAATACAGCATTAAAGATATCTCTAGCAATGTGTATTATTTTAGATAATTGTTGTATAATTGAAAAGTTAAATTTAAAATATTATTTTTAAACAAAAAGGAGTGAATAGTGGTTTATAATCTATCAAAATTTTTCTATCATTTACGGAATAAATGAATTGATTTTTGAGCAACCAAAGCACTGGTTAAAAAATTCTTTTATACATCATTACTTTTAATCATATTTATTATTGGTACAACAATCACAGCTCCTTATATTAAAGTAAGTAATTTTAATGCATTATCAGAAAATGCATTTTTAAACACCTTAAACCTAATAGGTGGTGGTGGATTACGTCAATTCTCACTTTTTGCTTTAGGGATAAGTCCTTTTATTAATGCTTCATTGATTATGATGATTTTACAATCTAAGATTTTTCCTCCAATTCATAAACTTAGTCAAAGTGGACCTCAAGGAAGAAGAAAAATCAACATCATTACTCGTTTAATGACTTTAGCAATTGCTTTTCCACAAGCTATATTTTTAACTAAATCATTAGCTGCAGGAACTTCTGCATTTATTCAAATCACATTACCAGCAAATTCTATTTTTTCTGAAACAGCTATGGCATATTTTATTTTGCCTATGATTTTAGTTGCTGGATCTTTATTTGCTTTATTTTTATCAGAACAAATTACAAATAAAGGAATAGGTAATGGAACTAGTTTAATTATTTTTACTGGTATAGCTGCTAGATTACCTTTTCAATTCCAAACTGCTTTTAGAACTTATGTTGAAGGTGGTACTGAATCTAATGGTACTTTAGTTGGTGTAATTAATTTTGTAACTTATTTAGCTATTTATTTAGTAGTAATTATGATTATTGCAATAGTTTATGTAGCTGAAAGACATATTCCAATTCAACAAATTGGAGCTGGTAGATCTAAGAGTTTAAAAGAAATGGGTAAATTACCTATTAAATTAAACCCAGCAGGTATTATGCCAATCATTTTTGCGATGATGGTTCTATCATTTCCAACTATGATAGCTAATTTACTACCAAATACTAATGCTTCAAGAGCTTGAATTTTAGAAAACTTACAATTTACTAAACCAATTGGATTTTCATTATTAATGGTGATTATTTTTGTTTTCTCCTTAATTATGGGAATTCAGCAATCTAAAGTTGATAAAATAGCAGAAGATTTTGCTAAAAATTCAACCTTTATCCCAGGAGTTAGACCTGGAGAAGAAACTCAAGATTATTTGATTGCAATTGTATTTAGATTAAGTGTCTTTTCATCAATTTATTTATTGATTTTAGGAAGTATGCAATTTGTTGAAATTATGACTGGTATTTTACCTCAAGCAATTTCTTTTGGTGGAACATCATTAATGATTTTAGTTTCAGTATCATTAGAAACTATAGGACAATTACAAGCAAGAAGAAAATCAAATAAATTAGCTAAAGCTAAACGTAATACCACAACTTACTTAGAATCTTCAAATGAAGATAATAAACACGAAGGGTTATTATGATAGAAAAAAATATTATTTTTATGGGACAACCTGGTGCTGGAAAAGGTACAGTTGCAAGTATTTTAACTTCTGAAACTGATTTATATCATTTATCAACAGGTAATATATTTCGTCAAGAAATATCTAATCAAACTCCATTAGGATTACAAGTTAAAGAAATTGTTTCAACTGGTGGATATGTTCCTGATGATATAACAAATGCAATTGTTAAAAATGCAATCACAAAATTAAATCAAGAAAACAAACATTTCATTCTTGATGGTTATCCAAGAACTATTGATCAAGCTAAATTTTTAAAAAGCTTAGATAATTACAATTTCTTAGTTATTGAATTAAGAGTTGATCAAGATGCTGTTATTGAAAGATTAAGTGGTAGAAGAACTTGTCCAGCATGTAATGAAGGATATCACATTAAGTTTAAACCACCAGTAGTAAGTGGTAAATGTGATAAAGATAACAGTGATTTAATCTTACGTGAAGATGATTCTCCTGAAAGAGTTATTCACCGTTTAAATGTTTATAAAGAGCAAACTGCTCCATTATTAAATTACTATCAAAATAATAATGAATTGATTATTGTAGATGCTTCAGACACACCTCAAAATGTTGCTAAAAAAGTATTAGAAATAATTCAAAACAATGGTAAAATATAAGTACTTTTTACAGGTACTTACATTTTTTTATTTTAAATAATTAAAAAAAAGGAAAAATTAATGATTCATATTAAATCAAAAGATGAAATTAATAAAATTACAATTAGTTGCAAAATCTTGGCAGAAGTTAAACAAGTAGTTTATGACTTTGTAAGACCAGGAGTTTCTTTAAAAGAAATTGATCAATTAGCTTTTAAAGAAATAATAAAGCGAGGAGCTAAACCTGCTTTTTTAGGTTTATATGGCTTTCCAGCAACAGCTTGTATATCTGTAAATGATGAATTGATCCATGGTATCCCAAGTGATTACATTGTTAAAGATGGAGATCTTGTAAGTGTTGATTTAGGTTGCATTTATCAAGGATATCATAGTGATAGTGCTTTCACCAAAGGTGTTGGTACTATTAGCGAAAGTGACCAAAAAATTATTGATGTAGCCAAAGGTGCTTTTTTAGCAGGATTAAACGCTATTAAAAAAGGTGCTAGAGTTGGTGATGTGTCATATGCTATTGGTCAATATATTAAACAACATAATTTATATACACCTGATGAATTTTGTGGTCATGGAATAGGTAAAGCTTTACATGAAGATCCTAATGTTCCAAATGATGGAAGACCAAAAACTGGTCCATTATTAAAAGACGGAATGGTGATTTGTATTGAACCTATGATCACACAAACACCAGGAATTAAGATGTTAAACGATGGTTGAACTGTTGTTTCAAGAGATGGTTCAAACACCGCTCATTATGAACATACAATTTTAATCAAAAATGGTAAGGGTATTGTCCTTACGAAAGGAATTTAATTGGCTAAAGACGCTATTAAAATAAAAGGTGTAGTTAAAGAAGTTTATTCAACAGATTTATACTCAGTTGAATTAGAAAACGGATTAACTGTAAAAGCTCATGTTTCAGGTAAAATGAGAATTAACCATATTCGTATTTTACCAGGTGATACTGTTGATGTAGAAATAAGTCCTTATGATTTAACTCAAGGACGTATTAGCTATCGTCACAAATAATTAAGGAGAACAAATGAAAGTTAGAGCAAGTGTTAAAAAAATGTGTAAAGATTGTAAAATCATCAAACGTAAAGGTGTTATTCGTGTAATTTGTGCTTTACCAAAGCATAAACAAAGACAAGGGTAATTGAAAGGAATTAAATGGCTAGAATTTTAAACGTTGAAATTCCAAACGACAAACGTGTTGTTATCTCATTAACATACATTTATGGAATTGGAAAAACTACAGCACAAGAAATTTGTGCAAAAGCAGGAGTTGATGTAAACTCTCGTGTAAAAAATTTATCAGAAGAAGAATTATCAAAAATTCGTGAAGCAGCTAAAGAATATACAACAGAAGGTGACTTACGTAGAGAAGTTACTTTAAACATTAAACGTTTAATGGAAATTAAATGCTACCGTGGAATCAGACACCGTAAAGGTCTTCCAGTACGTGGACAAAGTACTCAAAAGAATGCTCGTACACGTAAAGGTCCTAGAAAAACTGTAGCAGGAAAGAAAGGTAAATAATAATGGCTCGTAAATCAAAGAAAAAGAACATTACTAATGGTGTAGCACACATCCATTCATCAAACCAAAATACTATTGTTACTTTTGCTGACGAAAACGGAAATGTTATTGCTTGATCTTCTGCTGGAGCAATCGGATACAAAGGTACTAAAAAGAAAACTCCATATGCTGCTGGATTAGCTGCTCAAGCTGCTGCTGAAGCTGCTAAAGAACATGGAATTAAATCTGTTAAAGTTGAATTAAAAGGTCTTGGAGCAGGAAAAGATGCTGCAAGAAAACAAATTGAAGTTTCAGGAATTACTGTTACTGAAATTAAAGATGTTACACCAGTTCCACACAACGGAACAAGACCTCCAAAACGTATCTTAAAACGTGAACGTATGAAAAAATAATTCGTAATTGAAAGAAGGTAAAATGGAAAAAATGAAAAAATTGGTTTATTTAGAAAAACCACAAATTAGACAAGTTGGTGATTTTGAAACCACTTTTGTTCTTCAAGGTTTAGAAAGAGGATTTGGAAACACTTTAGGTGTTGCTCTTAGACGTGTTTTACTATCAAGTATTACTTCTTTAGCACCTTTCTGCATTAGAATCGAAGGTGTTGAACACGAATTTCAAACAATTAAAGATGTTGTTGAAGATGTACCTACTTTAATTATGAATTTAAGAAAAGTACGTTTCTCATACAACCCTGAAACTATTTTAGATACAGATATCATTAAAGTTACTCTTTTTGCTGAAGAAAAAGGACCAATTAACTCTCATTATTTAGAAGTTAGAAATAACTTAGGTATTGAAGTTATTGATCGTAATTTACACATTGCTGATGTAATGAGTGATAATGCTTTAAAATTAGAAATTTTCTTACGTCCTGGACGTGGATTTATGTCTTTTGAAGAAAATAAAGCATTCTTAGCAAAAAAAGAAGCAGAATTAGATTCTGACATTAAAAAAGGTAAATTTATTGCTGTTGATTCAAACTTCTCACCAATTGAAAAAGTAAATTACAACGTAGTTGAATTAAACTCATCTTCAAATAGAATTGAAGAAGAATTAGAATTTAATATTAAAACTGATGGAACTGTTAAAGCTAAAGATGCTTTAAGAACTGCAAGTGAAATTTTAATTGGACATTTACAAATTATTGGTGATGTTGAAAATATGGAAATTAATTTATTTGAAGAAGAAGTAAAACAAGAAGAAACTAAAGAAGAAGATGATATTGATATTAATCAATTAAACTTATCAGTTCGTTCACTAAACGCACTTAAAAGAATTAAGAAAACCAAACTTTCTCAAATTGCCTCAATGAAGTTAGAAGAACTTGAAAACACCAAAAATTTAGGTAAAAAATCAATTCAAGAAATTATTGAAAAACTTCGTGAACATGGTTACGAATTAAAAGAAGGAGATGAATAATATATGGCAAATCCAAAACAAATTTATTCACGTGATACAAAATGAAGAAATGGTGTAATGCGTTCATTAGTTAGTGAATTATTAGCTAACGGAAGAATTACTACAACTTTAACAAGAGCAAAAGAAGTAAGAAGACACGCAGAAAAAATGATTACTAAAGCAAAAAACCCTACTTTAGCTAATCGTCGTGCAGTTGCTGGATATGTACGTCCAATTGTTGTTGAAAACAACGAAACTGTATTAACACACTTATTTAAAAACGTAGCACCAAAATACGCTGAAAGAAACGGTGGATACACAAGAATTATTAAATTACCTAAACGTTTAGGTGATAACACACGTATGGCTATCATTGAATTAGTTTAATTATTATAATTTGAGCTTTTAACCTACAACTGAATAATAAAGTTGTACTTAAACCTAAAACCTAAATGGTTTTAGGTTTTTATTTAACTTAGTTTTACTATTGATTACCGCTATATTAAAGCCCTAACAATACCTAATAGCATTAATAAAACTTTAAAAATTTAGTACAATTTATTAAAAATATTAAATTTTGAATGATTTTAAAATTTAATATGAGTAAAAATTGAACTTTTATATTAAAGGGGTAAATATGAATAAATATCCTTCAGTTGAATTACCTGAAAGAACAAGGATTTTAAACAAAAATAATAAAAAATATGTTTATTATTCAATATCTTCAGAGTATCAAAAAGGTAAAAAATATAGTATAGACAAAAGAGTTTTAATTGGAAAAATTGATCCAAATAATCCTAAGAAAATGATACCTAATGCTAAATATTTTGAAATATTTGCTTCAGATGAGAAACTTGATGATCTTCAAGATGATCAGTTTAATTTTGCACAAAATTTTGGACATTTTATTCTATTTGAAAAGGTTGTTCAAGATCTAGGTCTTGATCAAGTTTTAAAAGAAGTTTTTAAAGACAATACAGATATTATAAAAGCTCTTTCTTATTATTTTTTAACTAACCAAAGCTTAATAATTGAAGATTTTGAAAAATGAACATTCAACAATTATTGTGGTTTAAAAAGCACTCCTTCACAAACTGTAATCTTAAAACTTTTAAATAAATACATTAATGGTCAAACAATCTTTGATTTCAATGTAAAATGAGTTAAACATATCCAACAATTATTTAAAGATGTTAAGAAAGTTTTTGTTAATTTTGATGAACACAACTATTCTATTGAAGGAAACGGCTCAATTATTAATGTGGTTTATTTGAATGATCAACATTATGGATTACCTCTTTTTTATAAAACTTATTTAAACTTTGTTTCTAGTCAAACTAAATGATTTATCATGGGTGAGGAAGCTTATAATCTAGGTTTTAAAGACGTATCTTTTGTTATTGATAAAAGTAATGGTACATCAGAGAGCATAAACCTTATGGATGAAATAAAACAGAAATTTATATGCATAACCCAAACTCATACAAAAACAATTAAAGATCTCGTTGAAAAACACAAAAATGATATTCAACAAAATGCATTTAATTACATTGATGATTTTGATGTCTATGGAATAAAATCTAAAGAAAAAGTTTATGACGATATAGATAAAAAATTTAATACATATATTTTTTATAGTTTAGAAAAAGCAAATGAAGAAATTAATTCATTTAAAAATATAGCTAAACTACTTAAGGAAAACTTTTTAAATATTGAAAAAGTTAATGACAGCATACTTTGAGCTTCAGAAGAATATTTAACAATTAAATATAATAAGAGAACAAAGCATATTCAAGGCATAAATATTAATAAAGAAAAATTACAAGAAGTAATTGATCAATCAGGATATTTTGTAATTATATCTAATACAGACTTAACAATTGAAGAAGTGTTAGAAATGTATGGAATAAAAAATAATATTGATAAAATATTTAATAAAGTAAATCAAGATAGCGATATTTATGAAACTCATTTAATAGATACAACAATTATTAATTCAAACATATTTATCGGATTTATTTCAGCTATAATTTCATCATTCATTTATTTTAAAACTAAAAAGTTAAGAAGCTATGATCCTGATATAACCTTATCTACAATAATTGATGAATTAAATAAATATATCGTTTTAAATGAAAATGGAAAACTAAAGAGAAAATATAAAATAACAACAAAACAAGAAGAATTTTTTAATTGTTTTGAGATAGATGAAGATTACATTTTAAGCTTCATAAATAAATTAAATGATTGTTAACCTAAGTTGTAAAATCAAACTAGTAATAATAATTAAAATTGATAATTACCTAGCGTTTCTTTAAAAAAGTACCAAAATAATAAAATAAATATTTTTGGTATAGAGATATAAAAATAATGTATAATTGTTTTATTATGACTAAAAAAGTAAGAGGAAGAAAAAGAGTTAATAAAAGTTTAGCTTGAGTAATTGCTAAACAAACAACTCAATATGCAACATATTTATCAGCATGTTTAAAAGATTCAACAAAACCAGGTTATATTAAAAAGTTTGGAATTGGAAATCTCAAAATTTATGAAGAAAAGTGAGAAAATCCAATTGAATATTTAAAAGGTTTATTAAAAGAAGCTCCATTACATTATGAAAGAGAAGATATTTTAAAACTTATTAATGAAGAAACTCAACAAGAAGATGTTAAAAGTCAAGTATTTGAAGAATATCCTGGTATAGAAATTGTTTCTGAATTATTTAAACATTTTGATTTATTTAGAAAATCTAATTATGATAAAAATAATGATTTAAATTTATTGGTGCATAATCAAATTTTTCAAGATATTATAAAGCATCAATCAATGATGCAAACTTATTTAAAGAATAATAAAAAAGATGGATTAGCATTTTATAAAGAACTATTCAATAATTCTTTAGATTATATTTATGAAAATAAAGATCAGATTCTTTTTAATTTGAATGAAGCAATTATTGAGAATAAAGATCGTGAAATGGATATTCTTTGATTTGATACCACTAGTTTTTGTTTTGATGATATTATTAACAGTGAATCAGAACAATCTATTGATTTAAATAATAATCAGTTTATTGTAGGTATGATCAGTGATAAAAATGGTATACCTATTCATTATAAAGTATTTAAAAATAAAATAGTAGATAGTAAAGCTCTTGTTTCTAGCGTTTTAGAAATAGAGAAATTTTATAATATAAAAAACATTACTATTATAGTCAATGAAAATGTTACTTTTGATGATAAAGATGCAAAATCATTAGAAGAAAAAGGTTATAAATTAATTTTTACTAATAGTTCAAAAGAAACAATTAAAGATATTAATGTTTATGATAGACAATGAAAAATTAAGAACAATATAAGCTTTTGAAAAGAAAACTTGCAACTTAGACCAATTGATTTTTCAACAGAAAAACAAGTTCTGGTTCATATAGCATTATGCTTTATTTCATTGGTTATGATGAATTATTTAACTTATAAAGTTAATGCCACATTAAAACCTAAACAAGCAATTACAAGAGAAGATATTATAAGAGCGATTAAAGAAGTTTGAACTAATAAAGAATATATGAATAAGATTCTAGTTAAAGAGATACCTAATTGAAACGAAGCTCGTGATATTTATTATAAACATATTAAACTTATTAAAACCACTTTAGATATTTTAAAAGCAAATTAAAAACCAACTAGACATTTGATTATGTCTGGTTGGTTTTTAATTATTTGTCACCTAAGTATCCTTGTTTTAATGAGTCTAAAATGGTTTTTCAAGCAGGTTGTTGCTCTCTATGTTTATCTTTTAAGTTTGTATAATAAATATAAACAAGTAAATCTTCTTTACTATATCTTCTATCTGAAGTAGAACTACTTCCATAAACATAGTCATTAGAGAATTCTTTTGTAGTACTGAATCAACCTCTATTGATTTTAATTCCTAAGGCTTTTCTTTTTGTGTCATCTAAACTATCATATTTATCTTTAAATTCTTTATTTTTCAAAATATCTTTTCAAGCAGTTTTGATTGAATCAGTAATAAAACCTTTAGCATCTACTGAAAAACTATTTCAAAATAAAGTTTGACTTATTTGTTTAGAAACATATCATAAAATAAAAGTATTTAAACGATATAAAGCTTGGTATTCACTAGTTAATTTATGATGATCAAAGAATGTTTTATTATCATTGGTGTTTGAATGTTTAGCATATTCTCCATTAGTTGCTTTGATAATCATTTCTTTAATTATAGGTGTATATAAAGTTTTAACTAAGTTTTCTACTTTGCTTTGGATGTTAAAAATATTAACATCAAATTTAAATCCATAAGATTTTTCATCACTTGAAGTTGTAGGATGAATAATTTTAGAAGCTATAAATGAATAAATTCCTGAAGTTTTAGCTAAATCAATATCACCACTAGTGTTGTATTCATATGTTGAACTAGTAAATAATAAATTAACAAATTTAACTCAGTTTTGATCACCTATAGCAGTAATGATTTTACTTAAGAAAGTATTTTGGTTAAGTAATTTATCAAATGATATTTGTAAATGATCATTAAGTACAATAGATAATGCACCATTAGTAAATGCTTCAATAAATGCTTTTGAAGGAGAAGTAGCTTTAGAATAATCTACATTAGCAATATTTTTATAAATTGAAGTAACAATTGTTTTAAATTCATCACTATTAACAATGGTATCTAAAGCACCTTTTAAAACATTATTAATTAATGGTTCATCATTAGCATTAACTACCATTCCTGCATTAGTCATTTTTTGCATTACAATTTTAGTTAAACCTTTGTAGAATAAATCATTATTTTTATTTAAAACTTCTTTAAATAAAGAATACATTTTTGATTCTAAAGGATTATCTTGCTCAGTTAGATGTTTTTTAAGAATATAACTAATAGCTTGAGTTCAAGAATTAAGTTCTTTAAGTTTATCAACATCATTAACTACATCATCAATTACTGTATCAACTATACCAATAAAGTGAGTATTATTTAAAATCTTGATTAGTACTTGGTTAACTGTATTAATATCTTCTTCAGATTCAGAATTAAAGACTAATTTAGCTAATTTTAAGTTAGCTGTAGCTTGAGTGATGATATTCTCATTACCTAAGAAACTAGTTACTATAGCTTTTAAAGTTGTTTTGAATTTTTCAGCATTAGTTTTATGTTGATCACTTCCAGCAAATAAAACATCTGAAACAATAAGTTTAAAGTTATTATAATTGCTTAAGTTTAATGAACTTAATAATTTAGTTGATAAGTTAGCTAGTGATTCTTTTAAATTACTTGTATTGTTTGCAAATACATCAATTAAACCATTTAAAAGATTTTCTAAAACACCAACTCTATCTAAGAAATTACCTAAATCATCAACTATTAAATCAATATAAGCATCAATACCTTCTACATTTGCTAAATTCAATTTAGCAATGAAGTCTTTAATAATTGATTTAAAGATGTCTTTGATTTCTTCATTATTTAAATTATCTTTAATAAATTGTTTTAATTGAGTTTTAACACTAGTTTTATTAGTTTCATTATTAAAGTAATTATGAAGAGTTTGATCAAAACTTGTATAAGTTTTAATAGTATCTTTATTAGTAAATAAATATTCAATAAAATTTGAAGCTAAAGTTTTTAATTGGGAAGCTTTAAGAACGTTGTTTAAAATAGTAGCAAATTGTTCTTGAGTAATAAAGCTTTTGAAAATAATATCTTTAGTTGATTGAGATAAATTATTTAAAACCAATTGACTAACATCAAGGTTTTGAACCACGTTATTAAATAAGTTACTTATAACAGTTTTAATTGTTTGAATATTATTGCTTAAATCGCTATTTAATAAGTCATTAATTACTTTTTGAATAGTAGTTAAATTATTTTGATCATTAAATAATTGTTTAAGTTGAGTAATGGTGGTATTAAAACTATAATTATTAGTTTCTAAACCTGAAATTAAATCACTAATAATACTATTGCTTAAGTTTAAAGTAGCATCTAATGATGGAAGAGTTTTTAATAAGTTTTTAATTAAACTAGTTTTATTTTCTTCAGTAATAGAATTAAATACTTTGGTATTTAATTCATTAGGTAAATAAGAAACTACTAATTTAGCTATTTTATTAGCAAATGTATCATTTGCTAATACTTTAAATAATAATGGTTTAAGTTTTGATACTAATACATTATTGGTATTAGTATCTTTAACTATTAATTTAATTAAATCTAAGTATGAGTTAGTATTTTTAAATTCATTTAAGTTATTAAATACTTTATCTAATAAAGCGTTTTTAAATTCTTGATCTTTTAATAATTCTAATATCTTAACTCATATATCATCTATATTATTACCATCAGTAGCCAATTTATTTTTAATCTCATTAGCCACTTCAGTATTATTAGCTATATTTTGTAAAATGGTAGAAAGAATTGATTTAAATTGAGCTTGATTTTCTTTGGTTAAATTAATACTATTAAAGATGTTTTTAACTACTTGATAATTTGATAAATCAAAGATTGAGCTTAAATCATTAATAAAATGATTGAATAATTCACTAAAGTTATTTGAATTATTAAATGCTTGAATCATCTTATTTGATAATTGTTCAAAAATATTATTTGAATTAATGTAATTAACTACTATGGTAGTTAAATTAGTAATTAAAGCACTTTTATCAACGGTAGATAAATTATCATTTAAATGATAATTAACTAATAATTTATTAACTATAGCAGTAATTAATTGATTAGTTGCTGGTTCATTTAAAGCATTAGTAAATAGATTTTTAGTTAATTGAACAACATTAGCATTAATAGCTTGGTTAGTAATTAAGTTTTTAATTAAGTTAAATGGATCATTTAACTGATCAATTCAATTATTATTTGAATTAATTAAATTATTAACCATTGTATGTACTAAGTCTTTAAATGGTTGTTGGATTAAAATACTATCAATAAAACTATTTAAATATGGTTTAACTGAAGCATCAAAGAAGCCGCTATTAATTGCATTAATTTGTTGATGGATAAAGTCTTTAACTGTTTGGTTAGTTGTTAAATGATCAAAAATTTGATTAATTAAAGTTATTAATTTAGTTTTATCTAAAGCGGTATTATTCAATACTGCTTTAAAACCTTGTTGGATAATACTTAAATAATTATTTTGAATATAACTTGAAAGATTAGTATTAACAGTATTTAAAAACTCTTCTAAAGAATGATATTGTTTATTGTTTAATGAGTTAATAATTAAATCAATAAAACTATTTTGTTGATTATTGGTTTTTAATAATTCAACTACACTATTAACCATAGGTACAATTACACTGTTTTTAGTATTTTGATCAATAGTAATATTATTAAGTTCTAAGTTTTTAACTATTACATTAGTAATAACGGTTTTAATTGAATCATTATTTAATATAAATTCTAATAATGATTTTAATTCGGTAGTTAATGAATTAAAATCAATTACTTTTAATACTTCTTGAATCAATTGATCTAAAGAAGTTACATTGGTAAAGTTAGTAATATTTGATAAAACATTTTCTAAAGTTTTAAAGAAAATATTTTTAAAATGTTGATTATTTAATAATTGAGTTAATAAGGTTTTTAAATCATCTAAAGCAATATAACTATTAGATTTTTTATCAATTTGAGTTGCTAAAACATTAACTAATTGTTGGTTATTTTGAGCAAAAATATTTTTTAAGATGGTAATTAAAGCATCTTTAGAATGAGTAAATACTTCTTTTTGAGCTACTTTAGCCAAAAATTCTACAATATTTTTACCATAATCTGCTTCATTTTTAGTATGAAGTTGTTGATCAATAGCACTAACAAGATAAGTGATGAAGCTATTAATTGAAATATGACCATTTTTAGCTAATTGATTAATTAGAGCATCAGTTACTAAATTACTAAAGCTAAATTCACTTTCTAATAAATCATATAAGTTCAATGCATCTTTAAGTAAAGCATTTTTTTGTTCTTGACTAACACCTGTAAAATAAACACTATATTCACTATTGGTTAATAAAGTATTTAATACTGATTCAAATGATGATCTAAAGTTTGCGTCATTAATAATAGTTTGAATAAGAGATTGTAAGCTTGGTTTAATAGTATTAACTAATTCATTATCACTAAATAAAGCTTTAATTAAATCAGTATAATTATCAGCATTTTTAACATTGTTGTTATTTATAACTGTTTTAATAACTTGGTTAGTTAAATTGACAATAGCACTATTTTCATTTGCATGATTTAAAATTGAAGTTAAAACATTTTTAACATTAGTTTCATTTAAATTAAATTTAGATCTTAAATCATTAAATAAATTAGTTCAAACTCAATCTATGATTTTAGAACTATTTTCGCTAGTTAAATATTTCTTTAATACAGCATTACTAATATTAATTAATGTTTCTTGGTTATTAGGTCTAAATAAATTACTATTAACTATTGATTTAACAAAGTTGTAATTGTTAAAATCAATAACGCTAGATAAATTAGCTATTAAATTATTTTTAAATGATTCAAAATCTACTGTAGTATCTTGTTTAAAGGTATTTATAGCTAAATTAAAGATTTTATCTACTAAAGTTTGATTTAAATCATAATCAATAATTTGCTTAATTGATAATCTTAAATCTCTTGCAAAATCAACATTAATAGTTAAATGTTCATCAATTAAATACAACCCTTTATTAATTAATAAAGTTAAAGTTCGATCAATATCACTAGATAATAAAGTGTGAATTAAATTATCAATTAAATTTTTATTTTGTTCTAGAATATTAGTATTTTTTAATCAATTAAAAATAATATCAGTGTTAGATTGATTTGAAGTTGTTGAAGTTAATAAATGATTAACTAAATTACTAATTAATTCAAATCAATCAGGATTATTTATTTGACTAGCAATTAGATTAATTAACTCAGATTTATTGTAATATTGACTTTCAGGTAAGATATTTTTAACCAAGTTCAATACTTTAGTTTTAGCTACATCACTTGTTGAAAATTTATTTAACAAGTATTTAACTAATTTAGTTAAATACTCTTTATTGCTTGAAGTATCTAAATCACTAATATTATGTAATAAATCTTGGATTTTACTTAAAATATTTGAACCAAATTCACTAGCAAAAAATTCTTTAGTTTTATCTTTAATATTAGTTAAGAAACTATTTAAATCATTAGTTTGATTAAATGCTTGATGATCATTTAAATATTTTAATCATTTAACAATTAAACTATTTTCTGAACCTAAATTATGTAAATTGTTTACTACATTATTAATAAATGCATTAGTTTGATCAAGGTTTACTTGATAAAAATCATTAAAATGAGTACTAAATAAATTAGTAATAATATTTTTTATCGCTTGAATAAAATCATTATCACTAGGATTAAATATTGATTGTCAAATATTTTGATTTTGATTAATTAAATAATTAAAATCAATTTTACTTATTAATAATTTAATTAAATCATTAAAACTGTTGATATCATTAAAGTTTCAATCACTTTCAATAATTTTATTAAATGATTGAGTTAATAATGTATTGACATTAGTGTCATTTAATAATTTTTTAACAATAATTTTTAAATCTTCATCACTTAAATATTGATTAATATTAGCCTTAGTTGTTTGGTTAATTGAACTTAAAATAGTATCTAAAATAAAATCAGTATTAGTTTTTAAATAATTTAAAACATTATTAAAAATAGTTTTAATTGATTCTTTATGATTAGTTATATTTGCTTGGTTTATATTTTTAACAAAAGTTAAAATTAAATTAGAAGCATTATCATAATTAAATCAATCACTAAATTTATGTTTAATTAAGTTAAATAAATCATTTATATTGGTTAATTGATCATTATTAGCATACTCTTTTAATGTGTTAATAACTAAATCAACTAAGTTAAATTGACTAATATTTCTTGTGATTAAGTCATAAATATTAGTTAAAATAGCTGTTTTTTCAGTTTCGTTTACATTATGAAAAATTCAACTAAGATTAGGATTATTGGTAATTAATTTTAATAAATTAATTACTGAAGTTTTAAAGTTATCATCAGCTAAATTATGAGTAATCAACTCTTTTAAATGAGTTTCAATAGTTGTTAAAAAGCTTGGATTTTTTAAGACAGTTACAATTAAATCACTAAAACTAGTTATATTTTTATCTTTAAAAGTATCAAGATTTAACACAAATGATACTAAGTCTTTAATTAATAATTTAGTATTATCTTGCACTAAAATATTTTTAAGTAAGTTTAAACTAGCTTGAGTTAATTGGTTATTATTGCTTATTTGACTAAATAATTTATCGATATTTTCAGTAGTTAAATACTTATCAATTAATAAGTTTGCAAGTTTTTTAATACTTGCTAATTGATTGGTATTTTGATCTTGATATAAAGCTTTTAATACTTGATTTACTTGAGTAAAGCTTAAATTACTAATAGCGTCTTTAAATGATTCTAATAATAATGAGTTTAATTGAGTTAAATCTTTAGTAGTGGTTAATTTAGTTAATAAATTGCTAATAAATTGCTCAATTAAATTACTTTGACTTAAAGATTTAAGTACCAAAATACTTGAATCTGCTAAGTTATTAATATCGTTATCATCTAAAGCTAAATTATTATTAGTGATTAATAATTTTAATAATTTTACTAAGGTGTTTTTATAGTTAGATTCTTTGATTTGTTTAGCAATTACAGGAGCTAAATATTTAATCATTGAAGCGTTGAAGTTAGCATCTTTAAATAAAGCACTAGCAATGTCATTTAAATTAGCTGAAGCAATTGTAGTGATTAAATCAGTGTTTGAAAGTAAAAACGGAATTGCAGCATTAACTAAATGATCAAAATTCGCATCATTTAACACGTTTTGTAAAATAGCTTTAACTTCAGTTGGGTCAATAAATTTAATTACATTTTCACTATTTAATAAAGGATCTAAATAATTTTTAATTAATAAATCTTTAAGATCTGAGTTAGCAATTTGTTTATATAAACCATAAAAAATTTGACTAACTATATCTTTATTTTGTTGAATGATATCTGAGTTTAATAATCTTGAAATTAATACTTGTGGTTCGCTATTAAATTTAGATTTTAAAATGTTTAAGATTTGATTTGGTAATTTAGCTAAAACAGCTAAAACATCACCTTGATTAGTTGCAGTAGATTTAGCTTCATTTAAATTATTAACTAAAGCATTTGATACTTCTTCAACTAAGTTTAAATCATTAATTAAACTTATAGATTTATCAGTTAAATCAGAAGCAAATTTTTCTTTAACTTCTTCAGTAGAATTAATTCTTAATTTTTGGATTCCTGAAAGAATTAAACCTTTAAGTACTGGTTTGAAATTAGAGTTATTAAAAATATTTTTTAGAATATTTTTAATATTATCTTGAATGTGATTAATATTAATTAATTCAAAAGTTTTTAAAGCGATTTCATTAGCATTTAAAGTATTAAATGATAATTTGCTTACATTATCTAAAATCGCATCAATTAATTCATTAGCAATAGCTTTTAAATCATTTGAATTAACTATTAAGTTTAAAAATTCAATAATTTGATCTTGATTAATGAATTTTTGAAGCTGATTTTGAATATCAAATGGAATATTATTGTAAATCAAGTTTGATGCAAAACTTAAATCTTGATTAATTAATTGCTTAAAGATATTTTTAAGCAAGTTAATAGTATTAGGATCTTTAAAAGTATTATCACTACTTAAATCATTAATGATGTATTTAATATTATTGGTATTTGAAAAAATATTAATAAGTGATTTTTTGACAATTGATTCTAAGTATTCTTTTATATTATTGAAGCTAAATTGATCAAAATTATTTAAAAATTGCTCAATAATATTTTTTAAGATTGAAACATTAGGATTTTCATTTAATTTTAATGCATAGAAAATTAAGTTTTTAATACTATTTAAATTAGCATCATTAGCTTGAATATTAAATTTAGAATTTAAGTAATTTAATAAAGTATTAGCAATAGGATTTATCACTTTTGAATGTTTTAAAATGCTTGAAATTCAAGTATTAATATTTAATGCTAAATCATTTTTTTGATTATTTGATACGGTATTAAATGAAATACTATTAATAATATCTTGAATTGAACCTGCATTTTTAATGTTGTCAATGTTATCAATAATAATATCAACAGTAGTATCAATAATTTTAGCTAAATTAGGATTTAATTCACTAGTATTATTGTTATTTCGATAAATGAAATTATTAATTAATTCTGTAAGATCATCTGAAGAAATATTTAATTGTTCAATAGAACTTAGTTTTTGAACAATTAAATTAACTATGCTAGATTTAAAGTTAATTAAACCATTTTTAATAATTGATTTAATTAATAACTTAAATTGAGCACTATTTTGCTGAATTAAACCACTTTTACTAATAGCAGTAATAATAGATACTAAGTTTTCTTGATTGAAAAATGCTTCTTTAGCAGCTTTAATAAAAGTATCTAAAGAATAATTGTTAGTATTAACTAACTCAATTAATTTAGCTTGCAATTGAGTAAAACTACTTTGAATTACATTTGAGTTTAATAAAGCATTATAAAAAGTATCTGCTCCTTGAGTATCATTAGCAAATAAAATATTGCGTAATATACCTTGAGGATCCAGTGATTTATAAATGCTATTATCAGTAATAAAATCTAATACTTCTAAAGTAATTTGATTAAAAGTATCAATTAAATCAACTAATCTTTTACCATAATTGCTAATACTACGTAATGGATCTACATTAGTTTCGCTAATAGTTTTATTATTTAAATATTCATTAACATTATCACCAAAAATTTGCTCAGGAGTTTCAACTGGAGCAATTTGGTATTTAGCTAATGCACCATCAGCATCAAGGAATTTAGTATTAAATCCATATTTAGGATTGTAATCTTTAAGCAATAATGAAGGATTGGTTATTTTTAAATAGATATCTTGAGCTATTTTTTTATAACCTTTTGTGCTTGGGTGAATATCAAAATAAATGCTGCTAAATTTATCAACATTTTCTTTTCAAAAATCACTATTATATGGATCGATGAAGTTAATATTTTGTTTTATAGCAACTTCTTTTAAATTATCGTTTAATAAATTCATTACTTCATCTAAGGGGCTAACTTTTAAGTTAGTTCCTAAAACTTTAGCTATAGCTTGATCTAAAATGGGTTTAATTCCTAATAATGGAGTAGGATAAGAAACTAAATTAATATTAGCATTAGGAGCATATTCTTTAATTTTAGCTACAAATTTGTTTAATCTACTTTTGATTTCAGGAACTGTATCACTATATACTTTATTAACAAAATCCAAAGCATCAAGGTATGAAGGATTTTTTGAGTTTAGATTTTTTAAAACTTCAACAATATCTTGTTTTTTAGAATTTTTAAAGACCAAATGGAAAAAGTCATTTGCTCCTAGAGTAAAGGTAATCAAATTACTTTGAGCCAATTTATTTTTAACATACTCAGGAGTAATTCCTAAAGGTAGAAGTTTTTTATTAAGAACATTATTATTTTGAACACCATCAAGAAAGTCAATTCAGTTTTGAGTTGTCGCTCCTGAAATTGCATAGTTATTAAAGTCATTAACTCGATGGTTATCGTTTAAGATATTGGCTAAAAAAGCAGGATAAGATAAACCTCTAATTTCACCATTAACAATTGATCCTTGATAGTCTTTAGGTAAAGTGCCATCAAAACCTGCTGTTAAACTATCTCCAAGAGCTAAATAATTAATTTTATCGCTTTTAGCAATAAAATTACTTGAAACAACTCTTTGAGATCTTTTACCATAGTTATCTAAGTAGTTGCTATCTTTATGGTTATCATCTTTTTTATTAGCACCACTAGAAGTTCGTTCTTTATCAATCTTAGGTAGTGTTTGTTCAGGTTTATTGTTTTTGTTATTAAATATACCAGGATCACTAGAATTAATTTTTCTACTTGAACCAGGTGCTGCACAAGAACTTAAAAAAGCGATTGAGCCCAAAAGTGCAACAGAAGTTGAAATTATAAATTTTCTTTTTTTCATACTTCTCTCCTTTAACTTTTTGTGTTTATAATATAATACTAATATAATACCAAATTACACAAAAAGTAAAATTGTTAAAAAAATACCAAAAACCCTATTTTTTTAAGGTATTTGGTATTTTTTTAAACTTTTTGATCTTTTAAAATATTTAATTATTTCTTAACGATAAAACTAAGGAGATAGTTTTATGAAAAACCTACCACATTGTTTGTGAATTTAATATTCACTAGTTTTAAGTTGCTTAGGATGAATTGGGTTTTTATTGTACTTGATTTTGTCAATTTTCCCATTTTTAACAAAGAACACTTTATCAGCAATTGGTTCAATTTCAGGGTCGTGAGTAACCATAACAATAGTGATACCATATTTTTTATTAATTTCATAAAGATAACTAAGAACTATTTCAGAAGTTTTTTCATCTAAAGCTCCTGTTGGTTCATCTGCAAAGATTAATTCAGCATTTTTAGCTAAAGCTCTTAAGATTGAAATACGTTGTTGTTGTCCCCCTGACATTTGAGATGGAAGTTTATTTTTAACATCATCCATATCAAAATCAGTAAATAATTGATGAATATCAAGTTTCTTATTTTTATCTTTTTGTAAGTATGATCCAGTTTCAACATTATCATAACCATTTAAGTTTTGAAGTAAGTTGTAATTTTGGAAAATGAAGCTTACATGCTCACGTCTAAATAAAGTCAGTTTTAAATCACTTAAATATGGTAAGTTTTTATCACAAACTACCACATGACCACAACTTGGACGATCTAATCCACTAATTAAGTTTAATAAAGTTGATTTTCCTCCACCAGATTTTCCAAAGATCATAACAAACTCACCTTTGTTAATGGTTAATGAAACATTTTTTAAAACTCTAGTAACAATATTTCCTGAAAGATAGTATTTTGAAACATTTTTAACTTCAATAATAGCGTTTTCACTATTTTTCATATCAATAAATTCATCTTTAGGACGTTTTTTATTAGCTGCATATCTTAATTTTCTTGCGATTGAACGATCTACAACAGCTCTATTACTTCCACCTTCAGCATTTAATACTTCAAAAACATTCTTTTTAGTAATTTTGGTATTTAAATCTTTTTTACCAATTACGACATCATCAGCTTGTTTTTCAAGTTCAATTTCTGTAGTAGCTGTATTATTTAAAATTTCAATTCTAGCTTCTTTATTTTCAATGATTTGTTCTACTTTATTATCAGTAGTTTCATTGTTAGTTTCTATATTTTTATTTGTCATATTATTTACCTTTCAATAGATCAATTGCCTTGATTTTGTTAATATTTCTTCATGATAGTAATGAAGTTAATGAGAATATACTAAAGATAATCACTATAGTAATAATTGTATTTACCGGAGTTAAATACAATGGGATTGAAATCAATGCTGATGTGGTTAAGAATCCTACAAATAATGACATTATACCAATTGTAATTGGAATTGCAATTAATAATGCTAGTAGGATAAATGGTATATAAATACCAAAGAACATTTTTATTTTTTCTTTTTGAGAGTATCCTAAAACACTTAAAGTAGCAATATTTTTCTCATTTTCTTGAACTAAAATAGTTGATACGATAATTAAAATAATTATTGCTAAAACGAATGAAATAATAGACATACTTGTAATAATAACTTGTGCAGTTTGAGCAATAATTTGAGTATATCCAACTTCAATATCTTTACTTCCTAATGAAGAAGCAATTGGAAAATACATCTTATTATCATAACTTTGGACAAAGTTGATAATATGATCTTTTGCATTATTTTTTTGTCTATTTCATTCATTAATGATCTCTTGATCACTAGTACCTGAAAAATCAGGATTTAAGAATTTAATAATTTGTTGTTTAGTATATCCGTTATTAAACATTACTCCATTATGTAAAGTAGTTTTAAATCCTGATGCTTGATCATTAATACCAAATATAGCATCATAAATATTATTTAAATCATTTGGAGTTAAGTTATTTGGATTTATACTATCAGAGCTTGATCAATATCCATTTATTGGATAAATAGCAGAAGAATATAATAATTGAATTGGTAATTTAGCACCTGAAAAAATTCCATTAAAAACTTCTGTTGAAGGATTATGTTGAAGTAAATTTAATCCTACTAATTGATCAATTGCACTTTTTGGAGCAATAAATTCTGTATTAATAAAGGTTTGATTAATAGCATGAACTTTAAATTTATAAACGCTATTATCAATCTTATTAGTTTTATTAATTCTATTTAATATATTTTGTTGATATCTAGTTGTTTTATTTAATATAGGTAGTTCAATGACATCTCCAACATTTAATTGGAATAAATCACTAGCAACCTTATTAATAATTAAAGGTATTTCTACATCTTTAATTTGATTATGGTTAACATTAGTTTGAATATCGTTAATTTCTTTTAATAAATCTTGGTTATTATCAACTATTTTAATATATTTTGAGTTTTCTAAATAACCATAAATTTTAATATTAGTATTTTCAATTTGGCTATCAGCATATGAATAAACTTCATCTAATTTTTTATTGTAGTAAATACCACCAAAAGAAACAAAGAATTCATAAACTTTTTTATCTTGTGGTCAGCGATTTTTATCAACTTTAGCATTTCATTTATTAATAAATTCATACCCATTAATTAAAAAATCACGATATTTTTTTCTAATCTCAGGATCAACAGTAACTTGTTTTTTAACAAAGTCATTACTAAATGGATTATATTCAAAATATCAAAAGGTTCCTTTAGCAGGATCGTCTGGATTTTGAATATATTTAAAGAAATATCCTCCATTAGCATTTAATTTAGCAGTAGCTATTGGATCGATGCTTCTTGCACCATTATCAGTTGAATTAAAGTATTCTAAATCATCTTTTAATGTTCAAACTAAGTTGGTTTGACTTCGTTCAAGTAATTTACCTACATTATCTCTTACTTTAATAACTTGAGATTTTAAAGTATCAGGTAAAGTATTATAAATTACACTTCAAGGGTCAAAATCACCACTAGCTCCTGGGATTTTAATATTAACTGAGAATTGAGTAATAATATGAGGATCAAATTGTCCTGGATTTCCATTAACGGTATTATTTGGATTAATAATTTCTGAAACTCCAGGTTTAAAGTAATCACTACGATATCTTTCAATTTCTTCAATGTTTCCATTTGGAACATATAAGCTATTGTTTAATTGTGCTTTAGATTCATCATAAATATTAATTGCTTTTCCTTCAGTTGTAGGAGTGATTAAATCATATTTAAAATTAAAGCTACGATGTTTATAAGTTTGTTTAACTGCTTTATCAAATACTCCAAAAGTAGATAACCCTAAAATAGTCATTGATGAAGCTAAAATTATACTAATAGCAAATGAAGTTAATTTTCAAAATCCATTAAATGCTAAAGCGAAAGAGAATTTATTTTTAACATTTTTGAATTTAACCATTTGTTGAGTTTTATTATATAAAGCACCAGTATTTAAATCAGATAATCCACTCATTAATTCAATTGGTTTAACTCTAAGAGCTTTTAAGGTAACCAAAATAATTAATCCACTCATTGCTGCTCAAGGAATAATGATAGTTAAAGCAAAAATTAAAGGATTAAAACTTAAAGTTTGGATTGGGAAAGTTCAATAACTAGAAAGTACATTCATTCCATATCCATGAAGCACAAATCCAGTAATATAACCTAAACTTGCTCCAATAATTGAAATAATAACAGCAAAACTAGTTAATGAAAAAGCAATTTGTAATGGTGAATATCCTTGAGATACTAAAATTCCTATAACTTTGTTTTTGTTAGCAATATATCTTTTGATAACAAAAACAATAGAAACAGAAACTAAAACAATAAGAATGATTAATAATCCACCACTAGTTAAGTTTAATGTTGAAATCATTGATTCAATAATTGAGATTCTAGTACTACGTTCTGGGTTAATTGGATCTAATTCATTAACTTTAAAGACTCTTTTAAGGTTGATCTTGTCATTAATTTGTTGTTTAACAAAAGTTTCAAGATTATTTTGGATTGAATCAAGATCTCTTTTATCAACGTTTAAAGTTAAATAATTTTTAACAGTATTAGCTGAATAAACTTGTTTAATTCTTTTAAATCCAATGTTATTAACATAAACTATAGCTTGATCTTGAGTATTAACTTGTAAATTATTTTCATCAATTAAAGGATAAATATAATCATAAGTTAATCCTTGACCAATAATAATAAATTCAATTCCACTAATATTAATTTTATAATCGCTAGTTAAACTATCAACTAAACGTTTAACTTCTAAAGGATTATGTGGAATTGGTCCATTATAGATTTTTTTATGATTATTTTGTAAATAAGCATAATTAACTTTAGCTAAATAAGCACTAGATTGACTAAAACGAATTAAGTTTTGTTCATAGTTAACATCTGTAATACTATTTAATAAAGCTAATTGCAATTTAATTAAATTTAAGCCAAAAGGAGACATTGTTTGAGCAATTACATCATTTTGAGCTTGGAATTTAATAAATTTATCATTATCTATTGCTAAAGCAATAGTGTCATTTGATTCAATAGTAGGAGGTTTAAATCCTGCTTTTTGATTGTTGAAAAATAAATCATTAATAAATTCATAAGCAGTAGTTTCATTTTGGAAAATACTTTCAAAATTAGCTAACTTATTTGATATTAAATAAGCTAAATTAGCATTATTTGAATCGCTTGAAGTAATATCAGAACTATTAACTAACAATCATAATAATAATTGAGGAGTTTTATTTCTTAATAATGGGTTTAATAAAACATCTGAAATACCTAAACTACTAAATGATTTATAGTTTCCCATTTTAACAAAGATATTATTAATAATCTTGTAATTATGGTAAATAATATCTTGTTTAAATACCCCATTAATTAAACTATTAATTACATTAGCAAATAATCCTTTATAAGGATAATGATTAGCATAATCATTACCAAAACCATAATACATATCACTTGCAGCTAAATATGAAAGATTTTTAGTTAATAATAATTCATTATCATTAATAAATTGTTTAAATTCTGGATATTTAGCTACTAAAGCAGCTAAAGCACTATTGGTATATTGATCATTTTGCTTGGTGAATAAAATATTTTTAGCATATAAAGGATCAGCTAAAGAAATAGATACACCAAATCCATTTGAAACTGTAGCTAAATTATTACTAAAAGTTAATGGGAATTCAAAAGAATTAAATTGATCAATTAATTCTTTTTGATTAAACAACTTTAATAAATCATTTGCAAAAGCAACTTTTTTAGCTAAATCAATATTTTCTAATCCATAAATTTTTCATCAAGGTTCAAAAATTGGATAAGCAAATTTAATTAAATCATAATCATTTGATCAATTAACTGCTAAAAATTGATTTAATGCACCACTAATTAATTGGTATAAAGCATTTTGATTATCGTTTAATGAACTACCAAAGTTTTTAAAGTAATCAATCACTGCACCTAAAGATGAATTAGTTGATAATTTATCAGTTGGAGCATAAGCTAATAAGTTTAATATTTTTTGTCATTTATTAACTTGTTTTGTAATTTCTGCTTGATTAATTTCAGTTTTTGAATTTCATTCAAAAAATAAGCTAGCTAAATATTTTTGACTTTTAAGCAATGAATCGTAAGATAAATGAGTTTGATTTTTAATTAATTGGATAAATAAACCTAAAGCATAAAAGGTATTACTATTATAGTTTTGATTAATCAACTGCTCTATAGAAGGTGGTTGATGTTTAGTTTGATTATTTGAAGAATTACTTGAACCTGAAGGATTAGCTAAAGCAAAGAAATCAAATAAATCAAGCTTATTAGGATCACTAGCAGGAATTTGTAATTTTAAATTTTTATCATAAGTAATAGTAGTTGCTTTTGATGAAAGATTAAACATTTTAATCAATTCATCTTTAAATCTTTTATTTGAACCTGGGGTGTTAAAAATTGATTTAAAGAAAGCATAAATAAAATCTGCATCTTTTAATGTTCCTGCAATGATATATTCATATCCACGAACTGAGATTTTTAAATCATGATCAGGGCGATCAAATGGAATTTCATATTTTTGTTGTTTGATTTTACTATCTAAAATTGAACGATATAAATCTAAATCAAAAGCTTTAATAAAGTATTTAACTCCATCTAATAAATTACTAAATGCTTGATCACTATTTTTGTTATAAGCATTAATTTGATTAATGATATTGCTAATAGAATCAGGAACAAAAGGTAAAAAAGCTTTAATTAAATTATTTTGATTTTCAAAATCAGTATTTAAAGCATATTTGATATCAATATTATCAACTAAAGTAATTAAATTGGTTTTTAATTTATTAACATTAATTGATTTAAGCAATCATAAAATAATTTCATGAATTGAATATTTATATTGATAGAATTTTTGACCTAAATGAGCTTTAATGTATTCACTATTTACTTCATTACCCATAGCATCATAATATTTATTATGGAATTTTTGGGTAAATTCTTTAGTGAAATTAGTAAATGAAACTCAATCAACACTATTAATAATATTTTTAACAGCATCAATTACTACTAAAGGATCTTTTGAAAGATTAACTAAAGCAGTAATTTGTTGTTCATTTAAAAAATCAATTTTTAAAATGTTGTTAGCAAAGTTTTTAAAGCTAATTAATTGCTGTATTAAGTATTGTTTTTGTTGTTCAATGCTTCTTATATTATTTTGATCATAAGTAACTAAATGTTTAACTCTATTAAATAAGGTATCAACAATTTTAGCTAAATAATCACCATTAGGATTATGGGTTAATTCATATAAAGTATCAAGCATTAACTTAGGTAAGATTGAAAAAGTAAAGGTGTTATTAGCAAAGATTTTATAAAAATCATTTGCGGCAAAACTAATTTTTATAGCACGAATTAAAGCATAAATTTCATCATTAGTTAAAAAACCTAAGCTTGATAATTGACTATTTAATAAAGCTTTCTCAATGTTATTAATTGCAATTGATAAATTATTATCAATTTTAGCTTCAGCTACTATTTCAGGTTTAGGTGATCTAATTCCTAAAGGAACATAAACATTATTGCTATATCCAGGAACTACAGTAGCTCAACCTGCAGGATCAATTTTAGCATCTAAGGTTCATTGATTTAATTCTAATAATGCTAATAAATCATTTTGATCTAAAGCAATATCTTTAATATTTTGATAAACAACATTATGTCATTCATATTGATTAGTATCTTTGTTTAAAGTTTTTTTAACAATAACAAAAGTTTTACCATCTTTATTGTAAATTTGGTTAGCTATAGCATAACCATTACTTGGAGAATAATTACCATTTTTATCAATATTTGATAAATAATAGATTTTAGCATTATAAAAAGTATTAGTTTCTTTAGTTAAAGGGTTAGTAACATATAAAGTTACATAATCAAATTTTGGTTTAACAAAATTTGGATCAATACTAAAGTTAAATGCAGCATAATTTAAATATTGAGTTACTAAATATGGAGGTAATTGTTTGGTTTTATAAACATTATCCAACTCACTTGCTCCAATATTTAAAGTCGAATTAGGATCGTTGATTAATTGATCTAAATTGTTAGTAATACCATCAATTTTTTTATGCTCATCTCCAGTATTAACAAAGTGAAATACTTGTTTTTTATTATTGTTAAAGCTATCTACTGTAATAGATTCTCTAACTCCAATTAATGGATGATTTAATTCAGCTTTATTTTTAGCGGTATTGAAATTATTATTACTATATTTACTATTATTAATTAATTCAATTGCTTTATTATAAATACTTAACTTAGTAATTTTTAAAGCACCATCTTTAATAATATTGAATCTTAAACTTTTAATATTAGGGGTAATATAGTTTGGATATTGATCTAAACTAATATGATCTTTATTTTCAATTTGACTAATAGTTTTAGTTTCAGGATATTGATATTTAGCTAATAAACTATTATTTTTTGAAAAATATAATAAAGCATTATTAATTTCATTATATGAAACAAAACCTTTTTGTTCATCGGAATTAAATGGAATTTTTTCTAATAAACCAGTAGCGGTATTATATTTAAAATAAAGAGTTTTAATACTTTTTTGTCAAAATGAAAATTCTTTTAAATATTCTGGAAGAACATTATTGTTAGTGCTTTTAATATTTTCGATGTAACTTTTATAAGTTCCATCTCAATCTTTAGCATGTAAATCATCATAAGTTGAAGTATAATGCTTTCTTAAATAGTTTTTTACTACAACTCTTTTAGTAATTCATTCAATTGGTAAATTGTATTCTTGATTTGGTTTAAAAGTGTAAAAAACTTGATATTTACTATAAGGTAATAAAGTATTAATATCACCAATAAGTTGGTTAATATTGAAACTAGTTTTTAAGTTTAAGTTAAATAAATTATGCTCTCCATTTAAATAATCACTACTTAAAGAAGCGTAATTAATTAAATTGGTATTAAAAGTGCTTGGAAAATCTTTAACATAAACATTGTCCTTAGTTAATTTAAAACCTAAATTATTTGCAATTTGATTAATATCTACAGCATAATAAGGTTCATTATTTTGTCTTCAATCATTTTTAACCAAAATATCAAAGGTTGCTACTTTTGTTTTTAGATTAATAAACATAGTTTGTAATTGTGATAAATAAACCTTATTATTTAAGTTATTAATATAAGCTATATCACTAAGTTTATAAGTTTTATCTAAAGTAATAGTATTTAAATCATTAAGCAATACTTGATGTTCTAAATTAATAATTGCATCGTTTGATCAAACATATAAAGGTAATTTATAATCATTAATTACACTAAATGTTTTAGTTAAACTATTGTTATCAGCATTAATATGAATTTTAGTTTCTGAACCATCAAATAAATGAGTTAAATCTTTGATACTTAAATATAAATTGTTATTTGAATTATCTAAAGGTTTGAAGTTACTTAAATTAACAAATCCTTGTTTATATAAAGGTAAATTATTACTATTATTTTTAGTTTGATATTTTTTGATCTCATCTCAATCAACTAAAAAATCACTAGTTTCACTATTTGCTTCATTATATTTAATAAAAGTAGGATCTAAATCCTGATTATTACGAATTTGGTTATCAATTTGACTTTTAGTTAGTCCATTTAAATAATAACCATCATTATAAGCATTACCATTAACTGGTAAATTTAAATCAACAGTTAAATTATGTGCCTTAGATTCATTTTTATAGTTATTAAATTGTTTGTTCATTGCTGAACCAACACTATTAATTAAGGTAAATATTCCAGTAGTTAAAAAGATTAATAAAGTTAATCCAGCAACTACTACTTTATTTTTAGTTAAGGACTTAAAGACTTCTTTAAATAAATTTTTCATATTCACCTACCTTATTAATTTTCATAACTATTTAAATATCCTTTTTTAAGAGCTTCAAACAGAATATCGTAATTTTTGCGATTCTTTTTGAATCTATTAGCATCATTTAAATATCATAAATGTGAAGGAACACTATTTGCACTATAATTTCATCATTTTTGACTATAACTAGTATTTCCACTTAAATAATTTCAATTACCAGTTCATCCACCTAAATCTTCTCCTAATCCAAAGCTTAATAATATTTTTTTATTAGTTGCTGATCATTTATTATCGTTTAATAATTCTTTTAATTTAATCCCTGTAAGATAATCTTCTTTATAGCTAGCACTATTAGCTCTCATAAATGATTCAAAGACATTATTTAAAGCAATTCCTAAAGTTGAAACTACTGATAATTGACCTAAACCATTTCAGAAAATAAATTTATTATGAACTGCTCCTTGATTATTTAAGAATCACATAATAATTAAGTTTAATCTAAATAATAATTTATATTCATCATTTAATCAATACTGATCAACATTATAACCAGTTCAATTCATATGTTGCTTTTTATAATAAGCTTTACTAATCATTTCCCGAATTACTGGACGATATAAACTAGCAATTAATTCTGCTGCATTACCAATAATGTGGAAGATGTTTTCATCTTGTTTAAATACAAAAGGATTAGGTTTAAATGCAGGAGTATTTGAATTATTATTGTTATTTGAAGGTCTATTGTTTGAATGAGAACTAGAAGGTAGATTTAAAATACCTGCAAGAGCTTGATAAATTCCTGTACGTCTATTATAATCGCTTACTTCAAACAATCTAGTCATTAATTTAACATAATTACCATCAGCTTCACTTTCGTTTTCACCAAAGCTATTTAAAATTCCAGGTAATCTATTACGTAAATTAAAGATTTTGTGTAAGGAAATAATATTATTATTTCCTTCTTTATAAGTAATTGGTGATAATAAACCTTCAATAATAGCTTGTTTTAATTGTAAACCACTTACACCTTGTTTGAAAGTGGTTTTTTGAATATTTGAATAAATATTATTAAAAATATCATTAAATCAATAATCTTTAGAAACAAACTCTTTTAATACACCTTTTAAGATTTTAGTAAATAATTCAACATCACTAGTATTATTAAATGCATATCCTGCAAGTTGCATTTTTTGAACTAATATTTTAGCTAAACCCTTAAAGAATAAGCTGTTGCTATTTCTGGTGTGATCAAAAGTAGTTTTAATTCATTGTTTTAGTTGTTCTTTTAGTTCATTGCTATTTTGACTACGAACTAAAACATTTAATGCATCAATTCAACTATGAGCATTGGTATATGAACTTGAATGATCAATAACATTATGTAAAATGATTTTAAATACTTTTCTTAAATGTTCATTAGTTAAGAAACTTTCAATAGTTTTATTAACTATGTTATAACTTTCAGCATCATTGTTTCCTAAAATTAAATATGCTAAGTTTAAATCTTTAATAATTAAACCAATTCTTGAAACACTATGATCACTAGGAGCTATTTCATTTGAAATTAAACGATCAAGAATTTCATCTAACAATTGTTTAACAATTTCTTTATTATTAGAAATTAATGGATCATTTAAGATTTTTTTAACTACATTAAAGTCTTTAATATCTAAATTAGCTAATGCAACATCTTTGATTGTTGAAGTAAAATCATAGATTGAATTTTTGGTTTTAATTGCATTAACCATAGCATTAATTACAGGATCAATAATCTCTCAACGTTGTATTAAATCACCAAATCCTTCAGCTACTTTTTGTAAATAAGCATCATATTTATTGGTATTAATTTTTAAAGTCAAGTTTAAAAAGTGTTCTTTAATAATGTTTTTTAAACTTGATCTAAAAGCGTTAGTTTTAAATAATTCAATAAAAATATTTTTTAAATGTTGCTTGAATGTAGTTTCGTTAGCTGTAACACTTAAATAATTTTTTAATATTTCAATAACAGAATTTGCATTAGTAATAGTTGATGGATTAGATAATAAGTAATTAATTAAATCAACAATAGTTGTATTAATTTCTTGAATATTAATTGTTTGATTAATAATATTGGTAAATTCTGTTTGAGAAATAAAGTTAGTACTTATATATTGTCTAGTAGCTTCAGGGAAATTATTTCAAATATTAGTACCTAAATTTGGTCCAATAACACTTAAAGCATAACTTACAGCATTTTTAATAAATGCTAATAAATCTTGTTTATTAGTAATTAAGTCATTTTGTTTAAAGATATCTTTAAATAAATCTAAAGCTCTAGCATCAGAGTTTCAGTAATTAAAGTATAAATTCGCTTTAGTTTTAACAATGTTAAACAATGAAGTAGTAGAAATATTTAAACCATTTTGTCCAATTTGGTTTGCTAAATCTAAAATTAAAGGTGCAATTAAACCATTGTTATCAGCTAAATTAGTTTCTAAAACATCTAATAATGGAATTAATTGTTCTATTAAAACTTTAGGATTTGAGACATTAGTAAAAAGTCTATCTTTAAGATTTAATTTAGTTAATTGTTGCAACGCTTGTTTTGCAACAATGTTTTTAATAGAACTATCATTTAATAAAGTAAATAATAATTGTTTTGCATTAGTTGCAAAAGTATTATTAAAACTAGCATCATTAAAGATATCTTTTAAAATATCAATTCAGCTATGAACGTGATTTAAATTAGCTTTATTAGTTTGATAATTAGTTAAAACTGCAATAGCTCTTTGATAAACTAAACTTAAATTATTTTGTAAATTAGGTAAGTTTAAAATACTATTTAATGCACTAATTATTTCAGTTTTATCAATAAAGTTAGCATCAGTAGAATTAACATTATTAATTAAAGGTTGAATTAATGAAGCTAATGTATCTTTAATTTGATTATTATCTTTTAAGTAATTTACTACTTGATTAATGATATTATTTTTTAATTCTTGATTATGTTTAACAATGGTTTTAAGATTAAAAATAATTTGTTTAATTAAATCAAAATTGTTGAAATTAAAAATAGTTAAAATTCCATTTTTAAAATTATTTAATCATTGATTTACATCATTAGCATTATTAAATGAATCAAAAATTAAATTAATTATTTTTTGTTTATAAGTAGTATTACCAGTATTTTCGTTTAAGAAATTATTAAAATCAGTAATTAAACTTTGAACAATAATAGATAAATCAAGATTTTGAAGATTAATTCCTTGTTGTCTTAATGCTGTTTCTATAGCATTTTGAATTAAGTTAGCAAAATTATTATTGCTTAAGCTAAAGTTAAAAATATTAGTTATATCTGTTATTAATTGTGGTTTTAAATTGCTTCTAGAAACTACATTTTTAACTAAAACAAAAATATTATCTAAATCATTTTTTCAATTTCTATTAGCAATTAATGAATGAGCAATTTGTTTTAACATTGTAGTAAAATTGCTATTTTTTGAGATTGTATTAATTAAACTACTTAATTGATCAAAATTAATTCATTGACTAATTTGAGTATTAGATTTTAAACTATCTAAATTATTATTGATTAATAAAGCAATTTGATTATTTTTACTATAAGCGTCAATAATTTGATCTACTAATCAATTTAAAGTATTTATGTGATTGCTATTATTAAAAATTGGAGCTTCTAGCGAATCTAAAACTTTAATAATGAATTGGTTTTTATTAGTAGAAATTTTTGAATTTAAGATTTCTTGTAATTTAGCAGGTATTTGAGCTAAAACACTAGCAGGATTAGCATTATCAATTGCAAGTTTTAAATTATCAAACACAGTAGTTAAAACTGGATTAATAATGTCTAAGTTTTTAATTACAATAATTAAATTATTGATTAAATCTTTTAATAAAGCATCTAATTGTGTTTCTTTAGTAGTAATATTAATGTTTAAGTTCACTAATTGATCTTTAATAAATTTAACAATAATGTTGTTAATTTCATCATTATTAATTAATGAGTTAATTAAGTTAGTAATTTTAGTTGAAAGATTATTAATATCTAATGAATTAATAATTACTTTAATTAAATCATTAAAACTATTAGTTTGAGTGATTTTAGTTATATTATCATCACTTAATAAACTTGAAATAGTTGAAGTTAAAATTTGATTAAAGTCATCATTTCTTAACACAAATCCAATTAAGTTAATAAAGTTACTTTGGTTAACAAAAGTTAAAATTTTATCTTTAATTGAACTTGGAATTAAATTAAAGATTAATTTTGAAGCAAGATCAATATTTTGTTGATTTTTAAATAAATGATTAACAATTTTTAAAACATCACTCTTAAGAGTTTTAAATTGATCAGAACTTAAGATTGCTTTAATTACAGTTAATACTTTAGATTCAAAATTATTTCCTGCAAAAATTTGTTTTAATCCTTGAATTAAAGAATTAATGATACTTGTAGCATTGAAATTTAATCCATTATTTTGCACACTATTAATTAATGTTTCAAAAAGCAAGTCTGATAAATTAAGATTTTGATCCAAGATATCATAAAGCGATAATAAATTACCTGCAAATTGTTCTTTATTTTCTATTGGTTCAAAGAATCTTCTTAAAGATTCAGAACTAATAGTATTAGCAATAATTTTATTTAATAATTGTTTAGTTGTATTATTTCTAATTACTTCAAGCAATATTGCTTTAAATGGGGTTTTAAAACTATTTACAATAGCTTCTTGTTTAAATAAATATTTAACTAAATCACTATAACTATTAATTGAAGCTAAATCAGTATCATTTACTGATGCTAAGGTTTGAATAACTTGTTGACTTAAAGAATGCAAAATAGTATTAATATTAGTTGAAATAGTTTGATTATTAATGAAATTATTAATAAATTGATCTATATCACTTACTTGAAGATTTAAAGCACTAGCTATATTTTGTTTAGTATTAGCATCAATATTAGTTAATAAATTATGAATTGCTTGTTGATTTAGGAATTTATTAATTAAATTATTAGCTAATTCTTTAATTAATAAACTATTATGCTTAATTACGTTTGAAGCTAATAAAGATTTAACAACAGCAAAATTATTGATTGCTAAATCTTTAAGTTTATTAACTAAAAGGTTAATAAACTGTTGGAAATCATTGCTTGATAATAATGCATCACTTACTTGATCTAATACTAAATTAATAATATTTTGATTAGTGTTTAAACTAATAATTCATTCTTTTAAATCTTTTAAGGTATTAACGGTAATTTTGTTATTTGAAGCAAGATTGTTTGAACTTAGTACATTATTAACATTTGATTTAGTTAAAATTAGATTTAAAATATCATCATTTAAGTTCAATAAAACTTTTTCTAAAAGTTTATTTAACATAAATTTATTATTAGCATCTAAGAAATTAATATCTTTAATAAATTTAAAAATAAAATCTCTTAAATTTAAAGTTTGATTATTTAAATCATAATCAATTACACTATTGATTAAATTAGATACAAGGTTTCTTAAATTAAAATCTAAATGATTATCACTATTAATGATGCTAAGAATAAAGTTTTTAAGTGTTGATTTTTCTTCTGTTGAGAAACTAGCTAAATTATTAATTAAGTTATTAATTAAATCATTTTGTATTGTTGAATCATCTAAAGTATCAAGTAATTTATTAATTAAACTTAAAATGTATTGTTTATTATTGCTAAAAATAGGTGATTGTTTAAATGATTTAATTAAATTAAATCATTTACTACTAATATTATTTTGTTCAATAAAATTACCCATTAATTCTAAGAAGTAATTTAATAACTGATTTGGAATAGTTTTTAAGTTATTTAAATTATTTTTATTAGCATTAAATAATTCAAATGCTTTATCAAACAATGGTTGATATAAATGATTTTGTTTTAAAATATTAACAACATTATTAACTAAATCTGCAATTAAATTAGTAGTTAAATTTGCATCATAGAATTTCGCAAAATTAAGTTTTAAGAAATTACTTAAAACTCTTACAACTAATTGCTTAATTACTTGATTATTAGCTAAATTATTAATTAAATCATTTAATGGTTGTTTAATTGAATCATCAATTTGAGAAACAATATAGCTAATTAATTGGTCTAAATTATTAATATTTTGATTTTTATAATTATTAACTACATTAGTAATGGTATTGTGAATCGCTTGTTTTAAACTTGAATTATTTTCTGGTCAAATTAAATTATAGAAATATAAAGTATCACTTGCAGATAATAAATTTGAATTAATATTACCTAATAATTTAGTAATTAAATCTCTATTATTTAAAACATTTTCTAAAACAATTACTAAATTAGCTTTAATATTATTAAATTCAGTGGTTGAAACTGAATTTAATACTGTAAAAATAAATTCATTAAGATTTAAATTATTTAATAAATTATTAACTATTTGATTAATAAAAGCGTCTTTAGTTGCTAAAGATAATTCAATATTAGTTTGATCAATTGCAATTAATGCTTTATCTAATAAATATGATTTATGTCTAAGTAAAATAGTAATTAATTGATTAATAAATTCTTGTTTATTAGTTATATTATTAAAAATTCAACTTAATTGTGTATTTGAATTTAATTGTTGAACAATTAAATTCTTAACCATTGGTAAATCTAAAGCATTAGCAATAATTTGTTTAGTTTGATTTTTAAATTCATTATCAGCGTTTTTAAATTTATTAAATATATTTGAAATTAATTCTCAATCTGCTAGATTTAAACTATTTAAAACAGTGTTTGGTAGTTGATTAATTAAATTGTTAATATTAAAAGGTTTAGATAATAAATTAAAGACATTATCAATTAATAGATTAAATTTATTAGTAGTTTTTAACGCATCTAAAATTCAATTAGTTAATTTTAAAACATAATCATTAGCTAACACTATTCCATTATTAGCAGCAAGATTTTTAATATTTAATGCAATAGTATTGTTTAAATTACCTTCAGCAATATAATTTGCAAGAATTGGTTTAATAGTTTGTTTAATTAAATCTAATAAATTAGTATTATTTGCTAGATCTTCAATAATTGAAATATCAAAACTTTGATTTTTGATTAATTTTAATAATTTATCTAAAAAAGCATTATTAGAAGCTAAATTATTAATTAAATCAGGAACTATAGCTACTAATGAATCAAAAAATGATGGTTGATCAATAATTAAATTAATTAAATTGTTTACTTCAGTTAAATCTGCATAATTAGTAATTTTATTAGTTAAATTAGGTAGATTATTTTTAATTAAGTTAATAATATTGTTTCTTTGTTGAATAATTAATGCTTGAATAATTTCAATAATTATTGCTTTATTATTCGTGAATAATGGAGATTTAATTTTTTGGATAATAAACTCAGCTAATGATTGATTATTTAAAACATTTGATTTAATTATTTCAACTATAGAATTAAGACTATTTTTTAAATTATCAACTATATTTGATGGATTAGAATTTCTTATTACGTTTGATAAATTATCAATAATAGAGTTTAATAATCTATTATTATTTTTGGTTAAAATACTAATTAATTCAGTTGCTAAATCATTAGCTAAATGATTTGTATCAGCATTTTGTTTATTAATGATTTGAGCAATCATTTTATCAATAATATTAGTTAAAATATGATTAATATTAGGTGCAGAAACTATATTATTTAAAGTTTGTTTAACTAAAGGTAATAAATGTACATTAAGTAATTTAACAAATTCAAAAATAATTTCATTTAAATTATTTTTGTTAGCAAAATTTTGGAAATTATCCAATACTACATCAATTAATTTAACTACAGTGGCTTCAAAAGCATTAGCTTGTTGATTATTAACTGTAATATTAGTTTTTAAAACTAAGTTAATTACATTTTCTAAAGCATTATCACCTAAAAAATTATTAATTTGATCTTTAACATTATTTGGAACTATACTTAATAATAAATTAGCTTTTTGAGCAACTGTAGTTTGATCAATAAATTTTTGTTTAACTATTTGATGTAAAAAGTCTTTTAATAATTGCTTGTTATTAGGATTTTGAATAAATTTACTTTGAGCAATTTTAGTAATTAATTTGCTTATGTTATTAAATCCTTGCTCTCCTCCAAAAGTATTACTAATAGTTAATTGGAAAGCACTTTGAGCAATTTGAGAAATATCACTTAAGCTTAAAGTGTTAAAACTAATTAAAAAGTTATATACAAAATCACTAATAATATTAAAGTCTTTTAAATTCACTTCAACAAAATCAACCACATCACTTACAGCTTGATGATAAATAGTTTCTTGATTATTAGGAACTAAATTAAAGTGTTTTAATAAGTTAAATAAAGCTTCAATAATAGGTTGTTTAATTTCAGTTAAAGCTTTATAAATTACTTGATTAAGTGAAGAAGCAACATTTTTGATTGCTTGAATGTGTTGTTGTTGGATTTGATCAAAATCAGTTAAATTAGGATTATGACTAACATTGTTTAAATTTTGGTATAAAAAGGCAATAATTAAATCTTTATAAGATTTAACATCATTAAAATTTGAACTATTTAAAATAAAAGTATCAATTAATTTATCAGTTAAATTAGTAAATTCATTGCTTTTTAAAATTCTTTCAATTGCAGAAGCAAAATCACTAATAGATTGATCATTATTTAATCCTAAAAAGCTTAATTTATTTGAGTTAGCTTTTAAAAGATTTGTAATTAAATCATTACTATATAGTTTAATAAAGTTAGAAATTATACTTTTCAAACCTAATTTAAAATTAGTTTGATTATTAATAATTAAATTATTTTTAGTTAAACTGGCAACTAAATTTGCTACATTAGTTTCGCTTAAAATAGTATTTTTAATTGCATCAATAAATGAATTAAAGTTTAATTCATTATTTTGTTTTAAAGTTTTTAATGATGTTTGAAGATTGAATAAAGTAGTTTGAATAATGCTTGAATTTAAAATGTTATCTGCTAGTGTAATTGAATTATTAGTAGCAGTTGTGTGGTTATTTGCATCATTGAAAAAGATTTTACGTAAATAACCATCAGGATCTAATTCTTTATAATAGCTATTTCCTAAAGCAAAATTTAACATTTCTACTACAATTTGAGAGAAAGTATTTGATAACTCTTGGATTCTAATTCCAAAATTATTATCATCCTTAAGAGCTAAATCTTGTTTTTCATTAGCATCTTTATCACCTAAATAATCTTTGGTTGAAGCTCCTAGTAAATCTTTGGGGTTATTAGTTGTTTCAATTTGATATTTAGCACTTAAAGCATCAGAATTTAAGTATTTTTGATTAAAATCATCATAAGCATAATCACTTAATTTTAATGAAGGGTTGGTGATTTTTAAATAAATATCTTGAGCCATTTTTTTATAAGCTTGAATTGAAGGGTGAATATCAAAATAAATACTAGTAAAATCATCAAGGTTTGATTCTCAATATTGTTTATTAAAAACATTAATGTAATTAACATTATTTAAATTAGAAATATCTTTAACAGTACCATTAATAACATCAATAATAGTATCAAAGACATCAATGTTTATTCCTTGAACTAATGAAGCAATTTTTTGATTAATTAAATCTTTAATTGCTAAAAAAGGAGTAGGGTAACTAATTAAATTAATATTGGCGTTTGGTGCATATTGTTTTAAAGTTTTGATTAATGAATCAATATTATGCTTAAATTGCACAAAAGTTTTTTCGAAAACTTTTGTTAAAAAATCTACAGCAACTTTAACACTACGGTTAGGACTAATTAAGTTTTTAATAACTCCTAAAAGATCATCTTCGCTAGCACTTTTAAATAATAAATATAGAAAATCATTAGCTCCTATAGTTAAAGTAATTAAATTAGCTTTAGCTAAGTCTTGTTTTAGTTGATTAAGATTAATCTTGTTTTGTAAAACATTATTCTCAAAGATCGCTTGGTTATTAGTATTGTTTAATAAAGATAATCAATCTAAAGCAGTAGTTCCTGATACTGCATAATTATTAAATGAATTTAAACGTTGAGCTTTATTAAAAATTCTAGCTAAAAATGCAGGATAAGAAACTCCTGTAACTGTATTATTGAGAAATTCTCCTGGAAAATCTTGTGGTAAAGCACCATCAAAACCTGCAGTGATTGAATCTCCAAGAGCTAAATAATTAATTTTTTGATCTAAAGCAATAAAATGATTTGATTTAGCTCTTTTAGCTACTTTGATATCATCTACAGGACTTATAGGATTAGATTGAATAGGTTCAGGAGTTATTTCTTTAAATTTATTAGGATCAATAATAGGCTTAACAATTTTATGAATTGGATTATCTGATTTAATTTTTTTACTGGAACCAGGAGCTGCACAAGAAACAACTAGCGACACAGAAGTTAAGGTAGCTAGCGTTACTGATATGATTTTTTTATTAGATTTAAGCATAATTTCTCCATATTTTTAAAATATAAATAATTTATATTTTAAACTTTTTTGAGTTTTATTTATTTTTACCATAAAAACAAAACACTCTTTAAGAGTGTTAAATGTTGCGATAAAAATTTGAAATTAGTTTTAAAACAAACTTTTCTTTTGGGAATTTGGTTGATAAAAGTTCTTGCATATGCATAGCAAAAACTTGCTCATCTAAATGAGGTACTTCTAAAATATTAACTTGATGTTGATCAAAATTAACCCAATCACTTCATCTAAAATCACTACTTACAATTAAATCACAACCTTGATCATGTAGTTGATTAATTTGACCAACATAACCACTACCACTTAAAAAAGCAATGTGATTAAATTGTTGATCATCATTCATTACATTAGTTCTTAATGCATTTAGATTTAATTTATTTTTTAATAAATCTACTAGTTGATTTAAGGTTAATGAGTGATTAACAATAGCACTAAATTTAGCACTATTAGTATCAAAATATTGATTTAAACCTAAATATTTCACTATTTGATAAGAAGTTCCATAAAGTTCACAATCATAGTTAGTGTGCATACTATAAACTGTGATTTGGTGTTGTTTTAATAATTTGTGTAATTCTTGTTTATATGGTGCTTTTTCTTTTTCTAAAGCTTTAGTTGCTTCAAAATAAAAAGGGTGGTGTGTCAAAATTAAATTGCAATCATTATCAATTGCAGTTTGAATTACTTCTAAAGTGACATCAATTGCTAATACTGCACCTTTAAATTTTTTAGCTTGATTAAATTTAACGCTATATCCACTAGGATCTCAAATTTCTTTGTTAGCTAATGGGTACATTAAATCTAATTGTTGAATAAATTGTTTTAATTTCATGATTAGTTTTTAAGAAAGTCCTTTAAGTTTTTACCGTGTTTTGAGTTATTTTTTAATTTACGTAAGATCTTGTTTTCAATTTGTCTAATTCTTTCTTTAGAAACCCCTCCACGATCTCTTGCAAGTTCTTCAAGTGAATGAACTCTATATCTATTACCTTCAGCATCAATTCCAACTCCATAACGCTTACATAATAGTTCTTTTTCATCTGGTTCTAAAGTAGTTTGAATAATTTCTTCTAAAACTTTTGATAATTCTTCTTGTGAAGCATAATCAACTGGTGAAATAACATTATCATCTTTAACAAAATCACTGAATGATGAATCATTTTCTTTACCAACTTGTTTATCTAAAGAAATAGGATCAATGTTAATTTTACGAATATAACGAACTTTTTCAGCTGTATATCCATTACCAAAACGTTCAGCAATTAATTCATCTGTAGGTTCTGCACCTAATTCTTGTTGTAATTCACGCTCAATTTTAGAAATTTTATTAATGGTTTCAACCATATGCACAGGTACTCTAATGGTTCTAGCTTGATCTGCTACAGCTCTTGTAATAGCTTGTCTAATTCATCAAGTTGCATAAGTTGAGAATTTAAATCCTTTATTTACATCATATTTTTGTACTGCTTTTAAAATACCAGCATTTCCCTCAGAAATTAAATCAATAAAGGTTAATCCACGGTTTTTGTATTTTTTAGCATTATTAATAACTAAACGTAAGTTTCTTTGGATTAATTTATCTCTAGCTCTTTTTCCTCTAAAACCACCTTTTTCCATTTGTTGAGCTAATTTTTTCTCTTCTTCAATGGTTAATAACTCACCATATTTACCAATTCAACGCATGTATCATTTAACAATATCATTGGTTTCTGTAAGTTTATTATTAAGGTTTTTATTTTTATTTTTATCTTCACTAAGATCAACATCAGCATCAAAATCTAATGAAAGGTTTGAAAAAGGATCATCCATATCGTCATCAAAGTCATCAGTTAACTTCTCATCATCATCGTCTTCTTTTTCTTCATCTTCATCTTCGTCATCTTCTTCGATGTCATCATCGTCTGTGTTTAAGTAATCATCAGTATCATCATCTTCAAAGTATTCTTCATCATCTGAATCATAATCACCAAAATCATCATCGTCAATGTTAATGTTTGAGTCATCTATATCTTCAATATCTGATTCATCAATTTCTTCTATGATAGTTTCTTTTTTGCTTTTACTTTTTTTAGTGTTTTTTACTTGTTTAACTTCATTATTAAACTCTTCAACTGAGTAATCATCATTATCACCAGCATCAACATCATCTACAATTAAGTTGTTTTGATTTAAAACAGCTAAAAATTCATCCATTGCTTCTTCATCAACAAACATTTTCTTTTTAGCTAAAAGATCAAAAACTTCTTCTTGTGAAAAGTAGTCTTGTTTTTTGCTTTTCAGTTGAGATTTTAAGTATTTAATAATTGAATCAAATTCGTACATATGATGCTCCTATCATGTAATTTTTTTAAATTTGCTTTGAGAAATTTTCATTAATTTTTCTCTATGTTCTTCTAAGTGTAAAAATACAGGTGTATTATTTTTTTTGTTTTGTTTAATTAAATATTGATTATCATCAATCTCTTGTTTGATAATTGGTGCAATTAAAATTGAACCACTATCACTTTTGAAAGATTGTTTAAGTAAATCAATAATGTAATCAATAATTGTTAAATCAATTTTATTTAAATATTGTTGATCAACATTGTGTAAGATCTCTAAAACATTATTTCTAAGGTTTAATTTCACATTATTAATAATGTTTAATATGTCATTTTTATTATTATTCTCTATAAAATTCAAATCATTTTTTATTTGATTAGATAAATTATCAAAATAACTATCAGCTTGAGCTTTTAATTCATTTGTTATTTCTTTTTGTTTTAAAACTTGAATTAATTGCTCATTAAATAGTGTATGCAAATCAAAGTTTTTTACTTCAAAATAAAGCTGATGTAATTCTGGGTATCTAATTTTATAAAACTCTTCAGTTTCATCATGTTTAAAAAAAGCTTGATGAATATTAGGGTTAGCTAAGGTTAAAACTAGTAGTTTAATTCTTGTATTTGATGCAATAATCTTAAGTAAATCATTTTTATTTTTATGTGATAAATTGTGTTTTGGCAAAATAACTTGATTATTTTGATTAATATCAAAATTAGTTAATTCAAAATCACTGAAATTATTATTAAATCTTGTTTGATTATATTGCTTAGGTTCATTTGTTTCTGTTTGATATCCATAATCTTTATTTAACTTGTTTTTAATGTAGTTAATTTCTTGTACTGAAGCAAATTCTAAAGTATCAAATAATTGCTTAGCAAATTGATCAATTTTTCCAAAATTAACATCAGTATGTAAATTATGCACTTTAATTAAAGCGTTATAAATAAAATCAACTACTGAAACACTATTACGATCAACTAACTCTTTTAAAGCACTAGCACCATATTGCTTAAGAATTTCATCTGGATCTTTTAATAAAGGATTTTTGATAACTTCTACAGCAACATTATTTTTTTGTAGAAACTTAATTGATTTAATAATAGCATTAATTCCTGCTTGATCATTATCTAAGAATAATTTAACTTTATATTTGCTAATTAAACGTAAATGATCGACCGTTAAAGCTACTCCCATTAAAGCAACAACATTATGAATATTAGCTTTATAACAAGCAATAACATCCATAAAACCTTCAACAATAATTATTTCTTTTTGTGTAGTAATAGCTGGCTTTGCATTGTGTCAGTTATATAAAATCTTTGATTTATTAAAGATGATGGTTTCAGGAGTATTGATATATTTAATACTATCATTTGGATCAATAGTTCTAGCACTAAAACCAACTATATCACCAAATTGATTTCTAATTCCAAAAGTTAATCTTTGACTATAGATTAACTTTTTATTTTGGTTTAATAAACCAGATAATTCTAAATCAATTTCATTAATATTTAAACTATTAAAATAATCTAAAGTTTCTTTAGTAGTAGCAAAACCAATATCAAATTTATCTCTAATTTCTAAATCATCTAATCCTCTAGAAGATATATATTGAGTAACTTTAGGATTAGAATTTTTAGTTATTTCCAATTTAAAAAATGAGTTAGCTAAATCCAAAATTTCAATTAATCTTAAACTAGTATCAGTATAGTTTTTATTAACTTGATAATTACTGATATCAAGATCAATATTAATTTTTTTAGCTAAATTATCTAGTGCTTGATAAAAATTTCATCCGTTTTTCTTCATTAAGAAAGTTAATGCATTACCACTAACATTACAAGAAAAACAGCTATAAATATTTTTATTACTAGATACACTAAAACTTGGAGAACTGTCTTGATGAAAAGGACATAAACCTCAATAGTTATTACCTTTTTTAGTTAAAGGTAAATATTCACTAATAACTTCAACAATGTTGTTTTTAGCAATTATTTCTTTAACTAAATCATCGGAGATTCTTGTTTTCATCATTTCTCCTTTCATAAGCTAATTATAAATATTTGTGTATATCAGAAACAGGGATACGAATTTGTTCCATTGTATCTCTGTTTCTTAATGTAACTGTATTATCGTTTAAAGTATCATAATCAACTGTTAAACATCAGTAAGTTCCAATAGCATCTTGTCTTCTATAACGTTTACCAATTGATCCTGCTTCATCGTAATTTACTGCAATACCTTTATCTAATAAATCATGATAAATTTCTTTAGCTTTATCAGAAATTTTTTTAACTAAAGGTAAAACACTAATTTTGTATGGAGCAATATTGATAGGGAATTTTAAAACTACTCTACTATCATTTTCTAATTCTTGATTTTCATAAGCATCAGAAATAACAGCTAACATTAATCTGTCTAAACCAATACTTGGTTCAATTACATAAGGAATAACTTTTTGATTAGTGTTAGGATCTAAATAATCTAATGATTCTCCAGTAGCATTCATATGACTTTTTAAATCATAATCAGTTCTATTAGCAATTCCTAATAATTCACCTCAACCAAATGGGAACATGAATTCAATATCACTAGTTCCTTCTGAATAGTGAGCTAATTCCTCTTGTTCATGAGCTCTAACTCTAATACTTTCTTGTTTGATTCCTAATTTTAAAACAAAATCATAGCATTTTTGTACATAGTAATCAAATCAAGTTTTAGCATCTTCAGGCATTGTGAAGAATTCTAATTCCATTTGTTCAAATTCTCTAGTTCTAAAAATAAAGTTTCCAGGAGTTACCTCATTTCTAAAACTTTTTCCAACTTGACCAATTCCTAAAGGCAATTTAGCTCTTGAAGTTCTTAAAACATTTTTAAAGTTAACAAATATACCTTGAGCAGTTTCAGGACGTAAATAAACTTTAGATTTAGAATCTTCAACTACCCCTTGATAAGTTTCAAACATTAAGTTAAATTGTTTAATTGAAGTTCAATCAGTTTTAGCACCATCATACTTTGTAATATTTTGTTTAATAAACTCAGTCATTTCTTCAAAAGTCATTTTTTCAGGAATGATGTTAGGATCTACTTCTTGAATTAACTTATCAGCTCTATAACGCTTACCATTAACTTTATTTTCGATCAATGGATCACTGAAATTAGAAACATGACCACTAGTTACTCAAACTTGAGGGTTCATTAAAATCTTGCTATCAATTAAATAATTGTTTGGTTCTTTTTGAATAAACTCTTTTTTTCATTGACTTTCAATATTGTCTTTCAATAATGATCCTAAAGGTCCATAATCTCAAGTATTAGAAAGTCCTCCATAGATTTCGCTTCCTTGAAAAACAAAACCAGTATTTTTTAAATGATTTACGATTTCTTGCATTTTTTCTTTATTATACATAGTGCATATATTTTACCAAAAATAACTTAAAAAATATGATATATATTTAATACACAAAAAAGAAAATTTATATTTTTTTTCAAAAATATTAAAAAGGTTATTTTTTACAGTTTAATAACTTAAAAATTAACTTTTTAAGTCAATTAATGAAAAATTAAATTAATAATTTTATAAAAAAATTTATTGAAAAATTAGCCATATTACAATTTGATTTAAGAGCAATATGAAATTTTTTTCATATTAAATTTCACACAAAATTTACTTGTAATATCACTAGAATAAAAGTGCTTAAAAAATGATATAATAAAAGACAATTATGAAAGAGACAAAAATAACTAAAAAACCAATATTAATTTTTTCAGGACCTAGTGGAGTTGGTAAAGGAACAATCGAGAGATTGTTATTTGATTTTGATGAATTAAATCTATCTTTATCTTGTTCAGCAACAACCAGAAGTAAAAGAGATGGAGAGTTAGATGGAATCCATTATTACTTTATTGATGTTGATGAGTTTAGAGATAAAATCAAAAAACGTAAATTTTTAGAGTTTTCTTATCATTTAGGTAATTACTATGGAACTTTATATTCTGAATTAGATAAGATTCACCAAAAAAATAAACTTCCAATGTTAGAAATTGAAACTCATGGGGCAAAACAAGTAATTAATAAATTATCAAAAAGTAATCAAGATAAATATAACTTAATTACTATTTTTGTATTACCACCTTCAATTGATGACTTAAAGAAACGTATTTTAAATCGTGGATCAGAAAATAGTAAAACCTTAAAAGAAAGACTTAAAAAAGCACAAAGCGAAATTGAAGAATCATCAATTTTCAAATATAAAGTTATTAATGATACTCCAGAAAGAGCCGCTGAAGAAATTAGAATGATTTTACACAAGGAGCTAAACATTGATTAAGTATGCAATGATTTCAGAAACAGGAAACCATCGTGCTAAAAATGACGATCGAGTGAATGTTTTTGAAAAAGATGACAATGTTTTAGCTATTTTATGTGATGGTATGGGTGGATATCAGTATGGAGATTTTGCTGCTGCAACTGTAGTGACTGATATTGGTTTAGATTTTATTAATTCTTTTTCATTTATCGATAATATTCAAGTTAAAAAATGAATTTTTTCTGCTATTGACAAAGTAAAAAATCGTTTAAAAAAAATTAGTGATAATAATAAAAATTATTCAAAAATGGGTACCACTATTGTTGGTGCTTTAATTATCCCAAGTCAAGAAAGAATTTTTGTATTTAATGTTGGTGATTCTAGATGCTATGCATTAACTAAATCACAAGATTTTGTACAAATTACCAAAGATCAAAATGTAGCTAATAAACTTATAGCTGAAGGATTACCTGAAAAATCAGCCTTTAGTTTAAGAGTAGCAAGACATTTAACTAGTGCTATAGGACCTTCAAGCAAAACTGTAGTAGAAATCTCAGATTTTGATCAAAAAAGTTATGCTAAATTACAAAAATTAATTTTAACAAGTGATGGAGTTCATGAATTTGTAAGAAAAGATGAACTTAAATACATTGTTTCTGATCAAAATGATGTTAAATACATCGCTAATAAACTAATTGAAACAGCAACTATTAATGAATCTAATGATAATATGAGTGTAATCGCAATAGAAATGGAGTAAGATAATGAACAATTTTCATAATGTATTACCTAATTCAAAGTTATATGAGAAATACGAAATAATCAAAGTAATAGGTTCAGGTGGTATGGGTGCTGTTTTTTTAGTTAAATCTAAAATTTATCCCAATCAATATTTTGCTTTAAAATACCGTCATAATGACTTAAATGAAGCTAATAAACAACGTTTTATAGCTGAATTAAAGTTAATTAGTAGACTTAAATCAAATAATATTCCTAAATTATATGATTCTTATGTTGATGATAGTGAGCAATATTATGTAATGGAATATATTGAAGGTCAAACTTTATACAATTTAATTAAACAAAATGGTTTTTTACAAACTCGATTAGCTATTAACTATATTAAACAAATTGCTAGAGCTTTAGGTGAATTACATAGTGCCAATATTATTCACCGTGATATCAAAAGTCAAAATATTTTAGTTGATAAACTTCATAAAGTTAAAGTTATAGATTTTGGTATTTCGATTTCAGATGATAGTCAACGCTTAACTAAAACTAACGCTGTAGTATGTAGCCCTTATTATGCAGCTCCTGAATTTGCAATTAAAAATGCTGAAATCACCAAAGCTGCAGATATTTATTCTTTAGGGGTAATGCTATATGAAATGTTAGTAGGAGATTATCCTTTTAGAGGTTCTTCAGAAGAAGAAACAATTTTAATGCATAAAAATTCAGAACTACCTAATCCAAGAAATTTTAGAGATATGCCTCAATCATTATCAAATGTAATCATTAAAGCTACTGCTAAAAATCCTAAAGACCGTTATGAAACTGTGTGAGATTTTATTAAAGATATTGAAACAGTGCTTACACCTGAGCGAGCTTTAGAAAAACCTTTATCTACTAAAACTGCTAAAAATAAAATTTCATTAGTTAATATTATCAATTCTAAAACCTTTTTAGCTGCTGCTATTACTGTTATTGTTGTAGCAATAGTTGTTTTAAGTGTTTTATTAGCTTTAAATATAGGATAATTATGCATAAAATACATAAAATTATTGCTAATAGATACACTGTGTGTGATCAAGATTATAATTGTCAAGTGCTTTCAGCAGCAGGGAAATTAAGATTATTAGATATAACTCCTGTAGTTGGAGATAATGTAGAAATTAATGAACATCAAATTATTGAAATCAAAGAGCGTAAAAATTGATTTATTCGTCCTAAAGTAGCAAACATTGATCAAATGTTAGTCTTTATGTCAGTTAAAGAACCTAAGTTTCAACAATTTTTATTAGATAAATATTTAGCAATTATTGAATATGAAAATATTGAACCTATTATTTGTTTAACAAAGGTTGATTTAGCTTGGGATTTAGCTTTAGAATTACAAAACCAATATCAAAAAATGGGTTATAAAGTATTTTTGATTAATAATACTACTAAAGAATTAAGTAATTTAAAATCAATTTTTAAAGATAAATACTCAGTATTTATGGGTCAAAGTGGAGTTGGTAAAACTACTACTTTAAACTCTTTAAGTAATAATAATTTTGATACTCAAGCAATATCAAAATCCCTAGGAAGAGGAAAACATACTACTAGAGTAGTAGAAATTGTACCTTTTAATAATGGTTATTTAATTGATACTCCAGGATTTAGTTCTTTAGCTATTCCAATTGATGCTTTAGAATTAGCTCATAGTTTTAATACTTTTAAACAATTATTAGTTAATTGTAAATATCGTTCTTGCTTACATTTAAATGAAAATGAAGTAGATTGTGCTATTAAACAAGCTGTAACTAGCAATTTAATTCCACAATTTAGATATGATAATTATGTCAAATTGCAAAAAGAATTAACTGAAAGGAAATTTTAATATGCAAAAATATGTTACACCAAGTTTATTAAACATTAATGAAGGACAAAGAATTAATGTTGCTAATGAATTAATTAAAAATGGTATTAAATGAATTCATTATGATGTAATGGATGGTAATTTTGTACCTAATACTGCTATTAGTGTGGAAGAAATTAATCAAATTCATAATGATGGATTAAAACATATTAAAGATGCTCATTTAATGGTGGCTAATCCTTATGATTATGTAGAATCATTAAAAAATTGTGATATTTTAACTTTCCATTATGAAGCAATAGAAAATGATTTAGCTAAATTTAAACAGTTTTTAGATGATAATTATGATGAATTAAAAATTGGTTTAGCAATTAAACCAAATACTAGTGTCCAAACCATTAAACCATTTTTAAATAAATTAGCTTTAGTATTAGTTATGTCAGTAGAACCTGGAAAAGGTGGACAAAAATTTATTCCAACTTCAATTGATAAAATTAAAGAATTAAAACAATTAAGAATAGCTAATAATTATGATTATTTAATTCAAGTAGATGGTGGGATTAATGATACTACTGGTCCTGAATGTTTTAAAGCCGGAGCAGATGCTTGTGTTGCAGGAACTTTTTTAGTTTTTGAACCAACTAAAGCTAAAATTGATTCAATTTTAGGTAAATTTGCTAAACACAATAAATAACAAAACAGCAGAATTTCTGCTGTTTTTTGTATAAAAAAATAACCCAAAAAGGGTTATTAAGATACTATTTGTTTTTGTTTACAAAAGCATCTAAACGTGAGTGTTTTCTAGCACCTTTATTAATGTGGAACACTCCTTTAGAAACAGCTTTAGCAATAACTTTGTGAGCAGCAGCAACTAATGCATCAGCATTTTCTGCTTTAGCTAAAACAGCTTCTCTTGCTTTACGGATAGCTGTTTTAACACGTGATTTCATTGCAGCGTTTTTAACTCTAGCAGCTTCCATTTTAGCAATACTTTTAACTTTAGATTTAATGTTTGCCATAAATCCCTCCTTTTTCATTTAGTTTGAAAAATCAACTATATTATAGTCTAAAAGTTAGGTTTTTAAATAATAATTTTAGTAAAATATAAATATGACAAAGAAACTAAGAAAATTTTTATTATTAGGTTTAACAAGTATAACTGCAGTAGGTATAACTGGATGTAATTTACTTGCTAAACCTAATGTTGAAAACCCACCTGTAAATATACCAACAACCCAATCACACTATATTAAAAATATTGATCAAAATTATGTTTCATTATATAGTTATATGATTAATAATTATGCAGTAGCAAATACCAGTAAATGATTTTCAAGCAATGATCCATTTATTGAATTAGAAGTTGCTAATTTTGAAAAGAAAGATCGTAAAGCGTTTAATGAGCTACAAAACTTTACTAATGTAAATGAAGCTAATCTTTTTGTACGTAATTATGCTAACAATCACTTATTAAAACCAATTGTAAAAAACTTAAATAATGATTTTAAATTAATGAGAAGTTTAGATTCATCAATTAACTTAATGAAAAAATTAACTACATTTATTAACACTTATACTAATCCTAATGAAGAACAATTAAAAATCTCTGAAGAACTTTTTGAAGTTTTAAAATTAAGTATTTTAAATTATAAAAATAGTATTGTAACAGCTCAAATTAACAAAATGGTGTCAAAAATCAATTTAACTGATAACCAAGATTTAAATAACTTAAAAACTAAATTAAATGATTTAACAAACTTAGAAAAGACAATGAAATTAAAAGATACAACTACTTTATCTGTGGTTGATAAAATTGAATTTTATAATAAATATTATGATGCATCAAATTTAATTATCAATGAGTTTAAAGAAAAAGTTTATCCATTGTACTTAAAGGAATTAAATAAATATAATAAAACAATATTTAACCAAGTTAGACCAATTCTAAAAGGAAAAGCACTTAATCCTTTTGCTAGTCCAGTTAATAATTTACCTAGAATTGTAGGATTATACTTAAATGAAAATGAAATCCAAAATAACACCTTTATTAAAAAATACAAAGAAAAAGGATATCATTTTATTCCTAATAATCAATCAGTTGATCTAGGTAAATTCCATCAAATAGTAGTTAAAACTAATTTACTAACTCATCCATTACAAATTGCACAAGTATATAAAACTTCCGAAGTTGAAAATCATCCAAACTTTAGTAATAAGTATTTAATTAAAATGAAACTGGTATCTCAATATTTTCATCCAAAAGTATTTCCTTTTGTATCTAAATCACCTATTAGTAGTGAATTAGATCCTAAATATGCTGTTTATAACTTTAATTATTTTGGTATTAATGATTTTAATTTTAATAACCACGATTTAAATATTAACTTGAGATATAAAGTTGATGACAATTTATATGTTCCAAATACTCAATGAGATCAATATTTCTACAGTAATAAAGATGTACTAGTGGCATATAATTATCCTAAACCTATTTCAAATATTGCTGTTGATGTATATTTTGAAATTACAAAAGAACAATATGATGCTATTATTAACCCTAATAATTTAACTTCTAGCGAAAAAATTCCTGTGGTTAATAATTACAAAGGTGATAAAGGTAACAAAAACCTTGGTATTGAAATTAAAAACACTATTATTAATCAACTTAATGCAACTGACAAAGAACAATTATTAAACGAAGATGATAAAGTTTTTAGTAATTTCAAACTAAATATAACTTTTAATTAATTTAAAAAATCAGATAATTTTATCTGATTTTTTTATTCTGTTTAAGAATAAAAACTGATATTGAAAATTTTAAAATATAAACATAATAACAGAAAGGATTATATGACTGAAACAAAAATTAAACAGACAAATACATCAGCTTTTAAACGTCATTGACAAAGTTTAAAAGCTGGTTTAGAACGTTTTGGTAGAGCTTTAATTATTCCTATATCAATTTTACCAATTATGGCTATAATTGGTGCTATAGGATATATTATGATATCTGCAGGAACTAAAACTGGAGCTATACATAATGCTACATTTAAAGCTTTTGCTAATGGTATTAAGTTGCTTGGAATGTCTCCAATTTATAACTTAGACATATTATTTGCTATTGGTTTATCTGCAGGGTTAGCTAAAACTGAAAAAGTTTCTGCTGCATTAAGTGGTATAGCAGCTTTAATTAGTTTTTACTTTGCTGCTAATGTATTATTAAGTTATACAAACTTAAAAGACTCTTTACCTAAAGCTGAAGTTGGTAAACTTGAAACCATTCAAAGATTTGGTAAATATTCTAATGGGTTTAATTTAAATGCTTTAGGTGGAATTTTAAGTGGATATGTAGGTTATAAAGTACATCAATATACTTATAAATTACAATTTCCTAAAGCTATTGCGTTCTTTGGAGGACCTAAATTTTCTCCAGTAGCTACATTTATTATTGGTTTTTTAATTGGGTTACCTTTAACTTGAATTTGAGTTTATGTTTATAAAGCAATGGCTGCTATAGGTAGAGGAATTAGAGATCTTGGAGCTGGTGGATCATTCTTATATGGATTTACCAATAGATTACTTTTACCATTTGGATTACACAATGTACCAAATGCTATTTTAAGATATACTCCAGCTGGAGGAACTTGAACTTATACACCTGTAGGTGGAAAACCTGAAACATTTGAAGGATTTTACAATATTCTTTTAGCTAAATTGCAACATGGAATTAAAATAACTCCTGCAGATTCATTAATTAGTGTAGGAACTTATCCAACAAATATCTTTGCTTTACCTGGAGCTGCTGTTGGAATGTTTTTAGCAGTACCTAAAGCAAGACGTAAATTAGCTGCACCAATTATTTTTGGAGCAGTATCTAGTTCTATTCTTTCAGGAGTTACTGAACCTATTGAATTTACATTTATTTTCACTGCACCTTTATTATGAGTAACTCATGCCTTTTTAACTGGATTTACTTATATGTTTATGTATCTTTCAGGAACTGCAGCAATTAGTGGAACTGGTGAAGGTATTATTACATGATTTATTTATAATGCTCCTGCATATGAATTAGTACCTAGGGTATGAATGTTATGAGTTTTAGGTCCTTTATTCTTTATTGAGTATTTAGTAGTATTTTACTTTATGATTACTAAATTAAACTTAAATACCCCAGGAAGAGACGCTGAAGAATTTAAACTATACACTAAACAAGATTTTAGAAACAAACTTAAAAATCAATCACTTGAGGATTCTTCAAGTGATAATCAAACTACAATTAACAATGATTATAATATTGAACAACTATTAGCAAATCCGATATTAGAAGGTGAAAAAGCTGAAGATATTAAAAAAGCAGTAAATTTAATTACTGCTTATGGTGGATTTAGCAATATGAAAGAAATAGGCGCTTGTATTTCAAGGTTAAGAATTGCTGTAGTTGATAAAAACTTAGTTAATAAAGATCTTATTAAACAAAATGGTTCATTAGGAATTGTAGATTCTGGAGAACAAGTACAATCAGTTTTTGGTGCAAAAGCTATGGTTTATGCACGTATTATGAATTTAATAAAAACTATCGAATAAAATGGAAAAATTAGCAATTATCATAGTTGGTTCATTTTTAATCTTATTTTTCTTTTTAATTGCTTCAATGATTTTATATCATCGATGTAAAAGAAAGATTAATTACATTATTGATGAATCAATTCCTTATAGAGAACAATTATATAAAACCTTTATTAAATACTTTCCGTATGTTTTATATATGTGTGGTGTAATATTGGTTTTTGTTATGATTAAGATCTTACTTTAAAGATAAATTAAAATATTTGTAAAAAATAAATTAATGAAAATATTAAACAATAATGGATCAACATAAAAATCACAATAATCTTGAATAATAAAATTATTAAACTGTTTTAAAGTTAAGTTATTAATTGCATGATTACAAAAAGCAAACAACGCAGCTCCATTATTGGTTGCTAAAACACTAGGGATAATAGTTTCTGCAGTAGTTGCAGAATTACTTACCATTATAACTAAAGTATTTTCATCACTATTATAAGCTTGAGCATATTTAGAAGCAAAATCGCTAGACATTTTGATATTTAATCCCATACGTTGTAAATGGGTATAAATATCAAATAAAGCTCGATAGCTTCCACCAGAAGTGATAATTAATATCTTTTGAGCTTGTTTAATCATTAAAGCAATTTGTTTAAAATCATAATTACTTAATACTTTTAAAAATAAAGCAACATTATTATTAAATTGTAATAAGGAATTTTGCTTATCTTTAGTTAAAAGCATCTTTTTACCTTTGTATTTAATGATTTCTTGCTTAAAGCTATTAAATGAATCATAACCTAATTTAGCAACAAACTTACTAATAGTGCTTTGAGTGGTTAAACATAAATCAGCTAATTTAGTACTATTTAACTTTTCTATATCTGATAGATGAACTAAAATAGTATGTGCAACAAAAGCATTAACATCATCCCTATAAGTAAAATTAAGCAATTTCTTAATTAAATTAGAATTTTTTACATTTGTTTCCATAAACATAATTATATAAAAAAGAGAAAGAAGAATTTATGAAATATGATTATCATATGCATACAACTTACTGCAAGCATGCAGATGTAAGTGTTGAACAATTAGTTGCTCAACACATCAAAAACCAATTTCTAGAAATTGGAATATCAGATCACATCCCTTATCCAGGAAAATTAGATTCTAAAGACAACGCTAGAATGTATTTGAATGAAATGCAAAGTTATTTAAATGAGATTAAACAACAAAAAGAGCTTCATAAAGATAAAATTAAAATACTTAGTGGTTTTGAAAGTGAATATTTTCCTTCAATGCATCAATGGTATTTAGAATTATTAAAAAAAGATGATGTTGATTATTTAATCTTAGGAATTCATGCTGTAGAGAACTTAGATCCAGAAAATAACTTTAATAAAAATTGCACAAATCATTTACAGCTTGAAAGATATTTCAAAGCATTAGATCAAGGAATGAGAACTAATATGTTTTTATATGCAGTGCACCCAGATTTTTATATGAAATCATTTGAAGTGTGAGATGATAAATGCATAGAACTAGCAAATAAAATTTGTGATTTAGCTTTAGAATTAGATTTTCCTTTAGGTTTTAATATTAATGGTTTATGAAAGGGTAAACGAGTTATAGGTAATGTATATCGTAATAAATACCCAATTTATGAATTTTGACAAATAGTAAAAGCTAAAGGGGTTAAAATCGTTTTAGAATCTGATATTCACCATCAAAAACAATTGTATGACAATGATATAGTAAATAAAACTTATCAAGTTTTAAATGATTGAGGGTTAATTGATTTAGTTATTCCAAGACCCAATATTGAAAGATATCATTCAAAACTTAAAGAACTAAACATTAAATAGTAATTAAAAAATCACCAATATTATTGGTGATTTTTGTTATTTGCTTAATGAAATATCAACATCAAAATTATGATTGTCATCAATAATTTTTTGATTAATTTGAGCCACTAAATCTTGAACTAATTTAAATAAATCATCAAACTTAGTAGTTAATTGAGTTATTTCTAAATTTTGATCTAAAGCTTGTTGTAATTGATCAACTTTATCTTTTAATGTTTGATTATTGCTATAATCAAACATTGCTTGAGTTTTAGTATAAGTAATCAATGCATTAGCTCTTTTAGTTAATAATTCTTGATTGTTAACTGATTCATTATTATTAATAATAGCTAAAGTATCTTTTGGTAAAGAAATAGTAGGCTTTAATAACTTGGTAAATAATTCTGGAGCTGCTAAATTAAATCCGTATTTAACATTAGCATCATTTAACATATAAACAGTTTGACTTGGTTGATCTGATATAGCAAATTCAATATTTAAAATTGGTTTAGCAAATTCATTTTTAGCATTGTAGTATCAATTAAATGATTTAATTGATACTGTTTTAACTTGGTATAAGCTATAAGTTCCTAAAGAAGTATTGATATCTTGATCTTTAACTTTGTTAAAAATACTATCTTTAAACTTTGAAAGATCTAATTGAATAAACATATTATGATCAACATTAGTTTCTTGATCATTTAAATTGTTATATAACTTGATATTATTTGAAATATCAAATGAAACATAGTTATTAGGACTTATTGCAATTGAAGTTAAAATATCAGGTTGAATAATTGGTGTATAGGTATTGAAATTACTTTGATCTTGAGTTGGTAAGTTAGCAATTTGATCATCAATTGCAGTGATTTGATTATTAATAGCAGTAATTATATTGCTAATATTTTGTAGTGTTTTATTATCGTCTTCAGTTTTATTTTCTTTGTTATCTAATTCTTCTTTTTTGGTATTTAATTCTTGTAATTGAGTGTTTAATTGTTCTTTATTTTCGTTTAATTTTTCTTTAATTTTTTTGATATTTGCAAAAATAGGTACTGTAATTTGTTTATTGTTTGAAATTTGAATGTCTTTGGTTGAATTAATTAAATAATTGGTTGATGATATTTGACTAATGGTAGATAATTGTAAAATTTGTTGATTAATTGCTCCTGCAATTATTTTTAATTCTTTTTCTAAATCATTATTTTTATCAACTAAATTACTTAATGAATCAAAAGCATCATTAATAATATTTTTTAATTGATCAAATTTGACTCTAATTTGATCAAAACCTTTATTGTTATTGATTTTAACTTGATTATCTACAGCTCATTTTGGTAAATTTGAATCATTTAAAGCGTTTTGTAAATTGTTATATAAGTTACTAATATTAGCAGTTAGACCTAAAGTCATCATACCGTCTAATTGTTTAAATATATTTTGAATGTTAGTGTTGCTTTCACCTTTGATAATATTAAAAACAAAACTATTACCTTGCAAGAATCTATTCATAAATTCTAAAATTTGTTTTACTTTATCAGTCATTTGTTGAATGTTTGTAGCTGGATTTTTGTTTAACTCAGTAACTAAATCATTAAATGATTGATTTACTTGAGCAAAAACATTGTTGTTAGGGTTTGAAAAAGCTAAATTTAAATATTCAAATGGACCAATTTGTTTTAGCTTAGTAATTTTTAATAATGATTCTTTATAGACTTTTAATAGATTATTTAACAATTGATTTCATAAATTTGTAGTTTTATTAATGATTTTATCTTTGATAAAAATCATATCAGGATTGGTGCTATTAGTATTTAATTGATAATTAAAATCAAACAATAAAGGTTGTTTAATACTGTTATTTAATTGTTGTTCTATAAAATTAAAAGCAGCATCGTTAAATGTTATGATTTTACTTAAATCAAAAGTTGATAAAGAAGTAGCTGTAGGATAAATATTTTCTACCTTATATTCTTTTTGATATGCGTTTTTAAATTCATTACTTGTAAAAGCGTTTCAAACTATACCATTTAGAATTTTGTATTTTTCACCTTCTTCAAGTAATGTATCAACTTCTTGGATATTAAATTGTTTTTTATTATTAATTTGTTCTACAATATTTTTTAATCAAGCATCTGATTCATCAACAACTGATTTTAAACTACTAATTTCTTTAATTTTATTAACTAAATCAGGATTTTTATAAATATTATCAAATAGATTTTTTGCATTTTGAAGAGCATATGTTAAGTAATTATCTTTAGTTTTAACTTTAATAAGGTTCAAATATCCTTCTTGAATAATTGCAACTAATGAACTAATTACTAAATCGGTATTGATTGGTGATTTAGCGATTTCAGTTTTAAGTTGATCAACTTTGTTTTTAAAACCATCAATTTTGACATCTTCTTTAAAACCATCTAAAAATTTATTTAATTCATCAAGTTTCTTAGAATCGTTATTAATGTTATTAATATCATTAATAAATTTCATAGTTTGTCCAATACCACTACGAATAACAAACATATCTACAGTAGTATGAATTTTTTGAATATTATTTTGTAATTCATTTACTTTAATATTTGCTACATAATTTTTAAACTGATCTAATTTAAATTTATTATCTTCCATTTGATTAAATTGTTCTATACCATCATAAACGTTTTTAATGATGTTGTTTAAATTTAAATCAAGATCATCTACAATCAATTGATTTAATTCATCTTTATTTTTTAACTTATATTTATTTTCGTTTGATTCTGTACATGATATTAAACTAGGAACTAATGCCACAACACTTAAAACAAAACTGCTTTTTAACAAAAAATGGATCTTTTTTTTTCATAATGTCAATTATAACAAATATTAAATTTAATATTTTTTATATAAAATAATTAGCTTAAAATGAATAATTTTATTCATTAAAAAAGCACGGTTCCCGGTTTAAGGGTCCGTGCTTTTAGTTTCCTAGTAAAATATATATAGAAAAAAATAAACGAAAGGAAACCAACTTAATTATAATGAATAAACGTAAAAGTCCAATAGTTAAACCTATTTGCATTAAACAATTCATCTCAAACCATTTAAATAATAAACAAAATATCAAAGTTTATAAGCATTACCTTTTTAAGAAAACTAAAGTTGATACAGACTTTTATATTCAAGTGCTATCATCAAAGAGAAAGTTTGACCCTAATCATTTTAACGTATCAAGTGTTATGATAATGGTTGATCGCCTAAAGAGTAATAATAGCTTAAAAGAGATATCTAAAGAGCTTGGATTTAGTCGTAAAAGCATTGTTTCAAACTTTAATAAACTAATGAAATTTAACGACGTTAAACACTTTCCAAAACGTCAAAGATGCAATAATTGCGGTCAGTACTTTCAACAAATTCAATGACTTAATATTAAAAATTGATTTGACTCTAGAAACCAAGCTGAACAACATAGAAACTTTTTACAAAAACAAATTATGAAAAATAGATATAAAGATTTCTTTGTTTATTTAAATGAAGTAACTAAAAATTACAATAAGAACAAATTTAAAAAAGTAAGTGTTAGAGCTATTAAAACTTCTATTTTTAACATTAGACTAAACTTTATAGAAAGCAACCCAAATTCATATATCACTAGCGAACAAAGTATTTACCACTTACTGAAATTACCATATTTAAACCTTCCTATAGACATTTTACCTATTGTTTCAAAACGTGGGTATAGTTCTGTTTTATCTAGAAAACAAGTACAAAAGAAAAAGAAAATTGGTTTAAACATAAAATATCGTAGTGAAGAAATTAATTTAAGACAAAACTTTTTTGACTATGAAATGGATACAGTAGTAGGATCAAAAAGATCTAAAACTGTTCTTTTAACATTACTTAATAGAAAAAGTAGAAAAGCTTACTCAATCAAAATTGGTAGAACTGCTTTAGCTGCTAAAGAAGGTTTAGAAACCTTAATTAAAGCATTTAATTTAAGAATAGATAGCTTAACAATTGATAATGGATCTGAGAATTATTTATTAGATAAAATTGATTGTATAGGACAAATTTATCACTGCGATCCTTATCGATCATCACAAAAAGGTTCAATCGAAAATATGCATAGAGAAATAAGACTATTTTTCCCAAAAGGAAAAACTTTTGACAACACTTCACAAGAAGAAATTCAAGAGATAATGAACAGAATTAATAACAAAACAAGAAAATCATTAAAATACAATGGGAAGTACTTATCACCTAATGAGTACGAAAGAATTCTCTTTGCTCAATCTTGTTAAATTTACATAAAAAACAATTTTTCTAACATAAATTTTGAAAATTTTAATTTTGCGACTTTTGTGTTTTGTACAAAACACATCTTTTTCTACATCCTTTTTTAGTAATTTATATGAAATATTATAGAATTTAACTATATAGAACTAGGTACTTGCTTAAGTACTTTTAAAATCTCTAAAACCAAGAACCGTAAAACTTTAATAAATATATATAATTTTACCACAATACTAGTAAAAATGACATAAAAAATAGTATAATACTAATAAAATTTATTTTATTAGTATTAAGGAGCAGCAATGAAAGATAAAACACTGGATAATCCAATTAAACAATCAGAAAAAGAAAATCATAATGAAGTTGAATTAAACCAAGATATTGAATATGATTATGAAGAAAATAATCGTATGGTATTTAAGAAAAAAACCAAAGTAGAAGCTAAAGAAATTGAAGAAGAAATAGTTCCTCAAGAAAGTGATGAATACCAAGTTCAATCTCAAATTATTGAAGAAACTACTGAGAGACTAGAACCAATTAAAATTGATTCAGAGATGCGTAATTCTTTCTTAGAATATGCAATGAGTGTTATTGTTTCACGTGCTTTACCTGACGCTCGTGATGGGTTAAAACCTGTTCATAGACGTATTTTATATGATATGGCTGAATTAGGAATGACTCCTGCAAGTCAACATCGTAAAAGTGCAAGAATTGTAGGGGATGTATTAGGGAAATACCACCCTCATGGTGATTCTTCAGTTTATGAAGCAATGGTTCGTATGGCTCAAGATTTTTCAATGCGTTATCCATTAGTTGATGGTCATGGTAACTTTGGTTCAATTGATGGTGATGGTGCTGCTGCTATGAGATATACAGAAGCTAGAATGTCAAAAATAGCAACAGAAATGCTTGATGGTATTAAAAAAGATACAGTTAATTTTGTTGATAACTATGATGCTAGTGAAATAGAACCTTCGGTATTACCTTCAAGATTTCCTAACTTATTAGTTTCTGGAACTACAGGAATTGCTGTAGGTATGGCTACTGAAATTCCACCACATAATTTAGGTGAAACTATAGATGCTGCTATTGCTTTAGCTAGAAATAGTGATATTACTACTAAAGAATTAATGCAATACATTAAAGGACCAGATTTTCCTACTGGAGCTATTATCTTAGGTACAAAGGGGATTTATGAAGCTTATGAAACAGGGAAAGGAAAGATTGTAGTCCGTTCTAAGTGTGAAGTAGTAGAAAAAGCTAATGGTAGATCTCAAATTATTATTCATGAAATACCTTATGCATTAAAGAAAACTACTTTAGTTCAAAAAATTGCTGAACTTCATAAAGATAAAGTAGTTGAAGGAATTAGTGATCTTAGAGATGAATCTAACCGTGAAGGAATTAGAATTATCTTAGAAGTTAAAAAAGGATTTAACGCTGATATCTTATTAAACAAATTGTATCAACGTTCTCAATTACAAAGTAATTTCAACGTTAATATGGTTGCTTTAGTCGATGGAGAACCTAAATTATTAAACTTAAAACAATCTTTAGAAGTTTATTTAAAACACCAAAAAGAAGTTGTTGCAAGAAGAATCAGCTTTGATTTAAATAAAGCTCAAGAAAGAGCTCACATTCTTGATGGTTTAACCATTGCAATTAATAATATTGATCAAGTAATAGAAATCATTAAAAAATCTAAAACCGATAATGAAGCTCAAGATAAATTAGCTGCTAGATTTGATTTAACTGAAAAACAAACTAAAGCTATTTTAGATATGAACCTAAGAAGACTTACAGGTTTAAGTATTGAAAAAATGCAATTAGAGCTTGAAGAGTTGCATAAAGAAATTCAATACTACCAAAGTATTCTTCAAGATGAAAATAAACTTGTAGAAACCATTATTGATGAATTAACTGAAATTAAAAATAAATACTCTGATCCAAGACGTACTAAAATCGATGAATCAGGTGTAGGAAATATCTCAGATGAAGATTTAATTCCAGAACGTCCTATTGTTATTACAAGTAGTGTTAATGGATATGTAAAAAGAGTTGATTTAGATGACTATAATATCCAAAAACGTGGTGGAGTAGGTTCTAGATCAATGAAAACTTATAGCGATGATGATATTAGTAATATCATCAACGCAACTACACACACTGATTTATTATTATTCTCAAACTTTGGTAAAGCTTATAAAATTCGTGGTCATCAAATTCCTGAAGGTTCAAAACAATCAAAAGGTATTCCATTTGTTAATATCATCCCATCATTGAATGTTAATGAAGGTGAAAAAATTATTTCAATCTTAGATGTTCCAAATTATAATGATAATTTATATTTAGCAACTATTACTTCAAAAGGTATGTTCAAAAAAACAACCTTAGATAACTTTGAAAACATTAGAAGTAACGGATTAAATGCTTTTAAACTTAATGAGGGAGATCAATTAGTTAGAGCCTTTATTGTTGCTGATGATGATTTAATATTAATCGCTAACAACGATAAACACATTGTTAAATTTGAAGCAAATACAGTTAGAGCTATTGGTAGAAACTCATTAGGGGTTAAAGGGATTAACTTAAGCGATGATCAAAAAGTAGTTTCTTGTTCATCATCTAGAGAAGGTGAATACATTTTAACCATTGGAAGTAATGGATTTGGTAAATTAACCAAACAAGAAGAATTTAGAACCACCAAACGTGGTGCTAAAGGAACTATTGGTATCAATTCAAATAAAGCAGGAAATTTAGTATTTGCTAGATTTGTTACTTTAGAAGATGAATTATTAATTATAACTGCTAAAGGTATTACTATAAGAACACAAATTGATCAAATTAGTGAAACCTCAAGAAATACTAAAGGGGTAAAAATAATTAACCTTAAAAATGATGATGAAATAGTAGCAATTGATGTTATAAAAAGTTAAAAAGTGCAAAAAACGCACTTTTTTTAATAAAAAATTAACTTTTTTTATTTTTTAAGAGTAAAATATAAATGAAATAAAGTTAACAATATTTCATTTAATCAAGGGGGAAATTATGAAATCAACCAAAAAAACTTGCAAAACAAATTGTTGCTCAACTAGTGTTTGTGAAACTAAAACAAACCAAGAAGCTCAATGTTGTCTAGATCAATGCAATTGCAATGAATGTCAATGTGCTAAAGAATGCCAACAACCTTCAAAAACCAAAGATTGCAAATGCAATACCACTAATACTTGTGATGAATCAAATGATTCTTGTGCTGAACAAGATGAATGTAATACTTGCGAAATGCAAAGCTCTTGTGAATGTGAAATTACTAATAATTGCCAATGTGATCCAAAAGATCATTGCAAAGATGATGCTGAATGCAATGAATGTAATGAAGAAGATTCTTGTGATTGTGATGATGAAACAGATTGTGATTTAGATTGCAACGATTGTGTTTGTGATCAATTAGATCAATGTGTTTGTGAAAATTGCAATTGCAAAGAATGTGAATGTGATCTATAATAAATTGGAAATTTTTGCAAATTTCAATCACTATATTTGCTGTTTATTATAAATAGTAAGTAAATTAAGTAAAATATTATTAGGGAAACCTAATAATATTTTTATTTACAAAGGATGATAAAATGAAAAACTCCAAACTTGCTAAATGCAAAAAAGTTCCTACATATGAAAAAGATGTAGATATTTTTCACAAAAAAGATAAAAATAAGGAAATAGATTTTGGTAGACTTTCAAAACTTGATAAAGAAGAATTAAAAAGCTACGATAAAGAAGAAACAACCAAAGAATGTCATTGTAGTCAATGTACTTGTGAATCTTCAGATTTATGTAATGAATGCACAAATTGTACTTGTGCTAATGATTATGAACCTGATGATGAAATCATTGAAGAAGATATTATATTTGATCTAATGGATCAAGATTCAAAAGCTTAATAATATAAAAAAATCAACCTTAATGGTTGATTTTTTTATTAAACTTCTGCAGATCTTGAACCAGGTCTTATTCTATTGGTGTTCGCAATTCTTTTAGCTGTGTTTTTTAGATAATTAAATGATTGAAATTCTGGAGTGTCTAATGAAAGTTTTGCTCCTTCAGACTCATCACCTTTAATCAATTGAATAATATCTTCATCAAACACTTTATTTCTAGTAACATAATCTACCGCTGCTAATAATTTGCTTATCGCAACTGATAATGAAGCATCGTCTATAATATTATTTTTCATAACATATTGCATTTCATTTCTACCAGGTATTGATCTTAATTCAAAAAATTCTTCAACAATTTTATTGTGTAATAATTGTAACTCTAAATATTTAACTTTTTGTGAATCGCTTAATTCGTTATCAGCGAAAGTAGGAAATACATTAGCAAAAGATAATCCTTGGAATTCAGGAATTTCGTTATAATATTTTCTTACATCATTTATTGTAGTAAATGAAGTACCTTTCTTTCCTAAACTGTATCTACTTTTTATGTTGTTAAGACTTTTTACTCCACTAGGTAAAGGATTACCTTCTGAAACAATTAATGCACCATAAGTACCTGCATCTAATATTTCGATGTAGTTAAAATTATAATTAAGTTTATCTAACACATCAACTACTTTATTTCATTCGTTTATTAAATTAGTAGCTTGTTCAACTGTTGGTTCTTCATAAGAATATAGTTGTGTTTGATCTTTTAATCATTTGAAAGCTTCTTGGTATTTTCTGTAGGTAGTAAAAGTGTATTTTTTATCTACAGTACCACTTAAAGTATGTTTAATAATTGAATAATAAACTTTTTTAACACCATCATCTGCTAAAAATGCTTGATATTTAGCAAGTAAATCATCATAGTAATTTTTATATTCCACTAAAAATTGATCAATTGTTGAAGAATTAAATCTTGGAGCTTTTGCACTGTATGCTGATTTTAAGCTTAATAATTTTTCTTTTGCATCATCTGAAGTTAAATCACTAGCGGTGATTGTATCTGGTTTTTGATTAGACAATTGAACTAAGTTTTGAATTTTGCCTTTTAAAACACTGATATTGTATCTTATTTCACTTGCTTGCAATGTTTTATTTAATAGGTCAAAAACTTTATCAAATTCAGCTTGATATTCAGGTAATTTAGCTTTCTCTTCTTCTGAAGAATCGCTCTTCATAGCTTTAACAACTTTTTCTCTTAAAGTAAATAAATCATAAAATTTGCTTAACTTAGCGAAGTATAATTTATTTTCTTTATTTAATGCAAAATTGATTTTATCTAATAAAGTAGCATTTGCTGCAGGTTGCTCATCGTTGTTTCATAAATTAGCAACTGTAGGAATTGAAGGTGTTGGTTGAGAAGGTTGATTATTATTTTCTTCACCACCTTTATTTGGTTGTTCTGGATTTGAGTTACTTGGATTTTCAGTTCCTGATCCTGACTGATTTCCTCCTCCTGGGTTTTGATTTCCAGGATTTGAATTAGTTGGATTTTCTGTCCCTGACTGATTTCCTCCTCCTGGGGTTTGATTTCCTGGTGTTTGTGTTCCCGGGGTTTGTGTTCCAGGGGTTTGTGTTCCAGGGGTTTGAGTACCAGGATTTGTTGGTTTTTTAGCATCATTACTACATGCAATGGCAACTAATGGTGTAATTGCACTTGCTGTAGCAGTTAATGTTAATAATAATTTTTTAAATTTCATATTTATTCCTTTATTTATAATTACCTTGTTTTCATTCTTCAACTTCTTCTAAAGTAGCTAAAACATAATGGTCATCATTAATTTTTACTCACTCAGGTTGATTTTGCTCATTATAATTATGTATTTGTGGGTTATATACATAACCAATTAAGCTACCTTTATTCCCATGAATTGAAGGAACTGCATCTAAAAGACTCTTGGTATATGGATGAAGTGATTTTTTCATAATCTCTTCAGTTGATCCAACTTCTAATAATCTTCCTTTATTCATAACAGCAATTCTATCTGAAATATATTCAACCATTCTTAAATCGTGAGCAATAAATAAAATAGTTAAATCAAACTTTTCTTTTAAATCGTTGAATATATTAACAACTTGAGCTTGAATAGAAACGTCTAATGCTGATATAGGTTCATCAGCAACTAATAACTGTGGTCTTAAAACCACTGAACGAGAAATACCAATTCTTTGTTGTTGTCCTCCTGAAAATTCTAAAGGATAACGTCTAAGAACTGATTCATCTAAACCAACACTTTTTAAAATGTCTTTAACTAGTTGTCTTTTACATTCTTTTTCAGACATTTTATTTAATTGATCACGTTTAGATAATTGAGCAGTTAAATATTCTACAGCTTCTTTAGTTTCTTCTAATTGATTTAAATCTTTTAATAATTGAATGTATAAAGCTTCATAAGCTCTATCTTCATTAAAAGCAACTTCTGCTGATAGTTGTTTTTGGTATTCATTGAATAATGATGCATGTTTTTGTTCATCTAAAAATTCTTTGTATAAATGTTCTTGCACTTCTTGATCAAAGTTATATAAGAAAATCTCTTTAGCATTTTTAGTATTATTCAATCCTTCAGATACAACAGCTTCAACATTAACATGAGGGTTAAGTGAGTTAGCTGGATCTTGAAAAATCATTTGAACTTTATTAACCATAAAGTTTTCAATTTCTAAATACTCTTTTAGCTTTTTACCAAATTTTAAACCTCTTTTAAGTTTTCTTGGTAATGTTCTGTTTAATAGTTTAATTTCTCCAAAACTATAAGGTACTAAACCAACTAAAGTTTTTCCAATAGTTGATTTACCACTTCCAGATTCACCAACTAAACCTAAAACTTCACCTTTATATATATTTAAACAAAAATCGCTAACAGCTTTAAATGCTTTTGAACCACTTCCGTAAGTAATATCAACATTTTGCAATGAAGCTAAAATAGTTTCATTGTGTTTAGGAGTAAGCATGTCTTGTGTACCTTTAACTTGTTTACGAATGATTTCTTCTTTAAGAAATCATTTTTTTCTAACTTCAATAAAATCTGACATCTTATTTATTAGCTTCTTGTTTAGCTAAATACTCCTTTCATAATTTTTGAATTAATTTTGGTGGTTCATACTCTGGTGCATTTTTATCTAATAAAGCTGATTTAACCCTATGAGTTTCTGATACATAGTAAAAATCAGGTTCTTTTTCAAAATCAATCATTAAAGCATAATCATTTCTGACTGCAAAAGCATCTCCAACAATATTATTTAAGTTTGAAGGTACTGAACCTCTAATAGTAGCTAATCTTGATCCAATGTTAACATCTGGCATACTTAGAATTAATCCTCAAGTATAAGGGTGTTGAGGGTATTCTAGAATTTCTTCTGCAGTACCTTCTTCAATAATTTGTCCTGCATACATAATAGAAATATAATCACTAATTGATGCAACCACTCCTAAATCATGAGTTATAAACACAATTGATAACTTAAGTTTTTCTTGCAGATCTTTTACAACATCTAATACTAAAGCTTGAACAGTAGGGTCTAATGCTGTAGTTGGTTCATCCATAACTAAAATTTTAGGTTCTAAAGCAACAATAGCAGCAATAACTACCCGTTGAATCATTCCTCCAGACATTTCATGTGGATAAAGTTTCATAACTGCTTCAGGGTCGTTAATTTTAGTTAATTTTAAAAATTCTATAGCTCTTTGATATGCTTCTTTTTTAGTTTTTACTACTTTATTTAAAAGCATACCTTCCATAATTTGTGGACCAACTTTCATAGTTGGATTTAAAGTAGACATAGGGTTTTGAAAAACTGCTGAAACTACTTTACCACGATAGTGAGATCTTTCTCAATCTCTAAATGAAAATTTCTCAACGTTATTGTTATATAACTTAACTTCTCCAGAATCAATAACTGCATTATCTCCAGTTAAACCATATAATAAAGAAGTTATAACTGATTTACCACTACCACTTTCACCAATGATTGAATGCACTTTTCCTTCATAAATTTTAATACTTGGACCTCTGAGAACTTTATTTTTTTCTCCAGGTCTAGCAGGATTTAAGAAAGATAAATGAATATCATTAATTTCTGCAGCAATTTTTAATTTGGTTCCATCTTTAAATTCTTGATATTGTACATTTTTATAAAACTCATCTCAATTAAAACTACTTCTTCTTGATTTGAAATTGAATTTATCTTTTACTTTAGCAACAAATGCTTGAAAAACATTAGAGGAATTAGTTTGATTATTTTGATTATCTTTTTGCATCATTCTCCTATCTTTGTCTTCTTAAAGCATCTTGGATGCTTGAACCAATTAATTGCACAGAAGCAGTAATTAAAATTAATAATGTTGATGGAATAAATACATATCTTAAATATGATGGGAATACTTGTTGGCCTGCTGCAATTAAGTTTCCTAAAGTAGGTGTATCTTTAATTGATAAACCAATGAAAGCTAAACTAGCTTCTGAAAGAATAACTCCAGGAATAGCAAATACTAATTGAGTAACTAAAATTGGAATAATAACAGGAACGAAGTTTTTAAGAATTTTAATTGTAGGAGTTCCTAATACTCTAGAAGCAGCTACTCATTCAAAGTTTCTTGCTCTACGTACTTGAGCTCTAACTTGTAAGGCCATTCCAATTCATCCAGTTAAGGTTAAAGCAAACACTGTAATACCAAAACTTGGTTTAGTAATAATAGTAACTAAAATCAAGATTAAGATTGATGGAACGTTACTTACAATTTTAATAATAAAAGTAATTATTTTATCAAATCAATCAAATTGACCCATTACTATACCAACACTAACTCCAACAATTACATTTATTGCTACAACTGATAATGATAATAATAAGGAATATCTTAATCCTCATCATAATCTAGCTCAATAATCTCTACCAACTTCATCAGTTCCTAAAAAGTGATATACACCACTATTATCGTAAGAATTAACTGGTAAATCTTTATGGAAAACATTAGAAGCTACAGGATCTTGAGTGGTAAATGGAAGTATCATTGCTAGTATAAAAATAATTACAATAGTAACAAATCCAAATACACCAGCAAAGTTTTTAGAAAAACGATATACAAATTCTTTAAATACTTTAGTTTGAGCACCTAAGTGTTGAGTTTCATTATATTCAAATACTTTTCCCGCAAGTTTTCATCCTTGATAGTTAAATGGTTGAACAACCATATTTGGCTTTAAATCATCATCTTCATTAATTTCAGCTACATCTTGATTTTCTCTTATTTTATTAGCTTTTTTATTAATTCAATCTCTTAATTTTGACATTATTTAGCCTTTCTTCTAACTCTAGGATCAATTGCTTCATATAAAATATCTCTTAGAGTATAAGATAAAATGGTAAGCAATGTATAAAGTGTAATTAAAAATAAAATAACATTATAATCTTTTGATTGGATCGCTTGAAGGAATGTAGCTCCTGAACCTGGGATGAAAAAGATTTGTTCAATGAAAAATCCACCAATGAATGATCCTAAAACAACAGCAGGGAAGAATGTTGCAATAGGGAATAATGAAGGTTTAAGTGCATGTTTTCACACAAAACGGTTTTTACTTAAACCTTTTAAATATGCAAATTTAGCATGCACAGAGTTAATTTCACGATTTCACTCTGTACGAATATATTTGATGTAAACTAGAATACTACTTAATGATAGAGCTAACCCAGGTAGAATATAGGTTAAAAAGTCCTTTTCTTCAAATGCATAAGGTAAATGAATTGAACGACCTATGAAAACTAATACTAAAGCAAAGATTAATGATGGAACTGATGAGAAAACACTAATAATAATTGTTGAAATATTGTCAGCTAAACCTCCTGGGTTTTTCCCGACATAAACACCAATACTAATTCCTAGTACTACTGTAATTAAAACTGAAAAGATACCAACTAAGAATGATTTATAAAATCTTTCTCAAATAAATGAGTTAATTTCTTGTCCAGGGAATAATGATAAAGAAATACCAAAATCCCCATGTAAAATACCTTTTAAGTAATTGAAATACCTTTGAATTAAAGGTAAGTTTAAACCATATTGTTCTTCAATCGCTGCTCTTTGGTTAGCGTCTTTTAATCCTGCAGTTAATGCATTTGAACCAGGAACAATATTGATTAAGAAAAATACAATAGTAATAACAATTCAAGCAACAATTATAAACTCAATGAAAGTTTTAATTAATTTTCAAGTTGATTTTAAAATTGGTGAATCTATTGCTAATAATTTTTGTCAAAGTTTTAAAGATGTATTCCTCTGGTTTGACAAAATAACGTGATTATCATCGTTTTTAATTTTTGTTTTAAACAGCATTAATTATCTCCCTTCTACGTTTAATGGTAACCCTGGTCTAGGTGGTTTTGTTACATCATAAGCATATTGTAAGTCAAAAGTGAATAAAGAACTAACTCCTCCTACTTTTGATATTTCTCAGTTAGTATCAACCTCCATTAATGGAATAACAGGTGAAGCATCTCTAATAATTTTTTCAAAAGTACCAATTAATGAATAAACATAATCTTGAGTTCATCCTTGATCTTTATCTGCTTGACTAAAGTTTCCTGAGAAAAATCCATTTAATCTATCTGAATATTCTTGAATATCTTCATTATTTTTAATGAATGATAGTTCAATTGCTTTTTTTCATAAATCTAATTGTTGAGAATTAGGTGTTATGGTTTTAGTAGTTTCGTTTAATCTTGCACTTGCATTTTGAGAATTTTTATAAATTTCATCGATTCCAAAAACATTAAATACATATGAATTTAAAACAGATTGTATGTTTGTTTTTTTCATATTAGTATTATTTAATAATAAATATCTAAGTAATTGTTTAATTTGCTCAGCACCAATAGCTACTTTTTCTTTATCGTTTAATTGATCTTGTACTTCTTTAAGAATTGTATTAGCTGTTTTTTCACTAAAATTACTAATTTGAACAGTATTTTGTGATTGTTTTAATCTATTAAATTGTTCTTTTAATTCTGCATTTGAGTTGATAATATTTTGAATTACTTGAATTGGATGAGCTAATACTTGTTCAGCAGTTTGATTGGTTGAAAGTAAGTATTGTTGTACAAAATAATCAGCATAAATGAAATCACCAACTGGATTATTTTTAAATCCAAACAATGTTCCTTCAAGACTATTAATTCCATCACGTTTGAAAAATGCAGCAATGTAATCTTGAGGATTATTACCTCCAACACGGTCAAAGTTATCATAGATCATGTCGAATTTTCCAGTTTCTAAGAAAGCTGAATAAGTATTTCCTGGTAAAGTTCTTACATCAAGTTTAATAAATCCGTTTGAAGCTCTTTCGATTTTTTCTTTTAAGAATTCTCCAGCTTTATTTTGTTCAGCTGAATCACCATTAACTAAGAAGCTAACAGTTACATGATCAACATTAGGATGTGCTTTTTTGTATAACTCTACATAATCCATTGTAGTTTTTGGTTGATAGTAAATATCAGTTCTAATTGTTCTTTCGAAATTGAATTGTTTTGCTAAGTGAGTAATGAAATCTAAATTTTGTAATCTATGAGTTTCATTATTTTTAGTTTTATAAGTTTTATCTTCAAAGAACATTTCTAAGTTTCTACCATCAAATGTTTTATATTGACCATAAGCAGTTCAGTTAGTTACTGGAAGAGTAAAGTCTCATCCAACATAACGCAACATTTCTTCACGGTTAATTGCATAGAAAATTGCATTTCTTATGTTTTGATCTTGTACAGCACTATTTCCATTACTTTCTTGATCTAAGTTAAATGCTAAAGCAATAGTTCCATAACCAACATTTTTCTTTAAATATTTACGATATTCTTTACTTGTTCAATAATCATTAATTTTTGAACCTGGAATAGTGGTTTGTGAAATAATACCATCTTCAAATAAAATAGAGTTAACATTTCTTTGAGTTGAGAAAATAATTTTAACACTATCAGGAATAACGTTTTCTACATCAAAGTAATCTCTATTTTTTCTTAAAATAATAAATCCTTGAGGTCCAAAAACAATTTCTTCAGGACTAACTTTAAATGGTCCTGTGGTTAAGAAATTACTGGTTGAATTACCGTATTTTAATATTCCTCCACCTTGAGTTTCAACATATTTACGGTTAATTGGGAAAATTCTTGATAAAGTACTTGAAAGTAAGAATGATAAATTAGGAGTTCCATTTTCATTAAAAATCATTGTAAAACTGTTTTCAGAGTTAGATAATCCTTTTGAACCTGCTTTTAGAATTTTTTGTCCAAATGTTTTTGAAGAACTATCTTCATCTTGTACCACAGTAAAAGTTTGATAAGGGTTTACATAAGGATTTTTAACTAAAGTAACTTCATATTCACCTTTTGCATCTTTGATTTTAAATTGTTGTTTATCTAAATTAAGATCAAAATTAGGGTTGTATTGAATGTTGTTGCTAATTAATGAATTTGGATAGTCTAAGAATAATTGACCAGTATAAAACCCAAATGATAAAGCTGCATTTTTGATTTCTTCAATTTCTTTAGCGTCATTTTTTGATTGAGATTGTCATACTTTTTGATTTGGATCTTGAACATACTCTCCACGACTGTTTTTAATGTAGTTTCTTCTACCTCATGGATTTTTGTAGAATCTTCCATGCACTTTATTATATTTAATTTGAGCATTGATGAACTTTTCAGCTCCTTCAATGTTCATTTTTTTAATTTGGTCTAATTTTTCAGATCCTGTATTGAAATCTAAAATATATTCTAAGTAATCTCTTAAATCTTGTGAAGTTACCACATCACCATTACTTCAAAAGTTTTTATTATCATTGGTATAAGCAGTAACAGCCATATAGTTATTTTGGTTTTTTGGGTTAGGAAAAGCATATAAGGTTGCATCACCTAATGCAATATTACCACTAACATCAGAACGTCCTACTCCTCCAAAAATACTAAAATCTTGTAATGGGTATGATGAACCTGTCATTCTATTAGTTCCATTTTCTTTATTTAATGAACTTGAAGCAAACCCTTGTTCTTTAGGATCTTCTTTAGTTCTTGTAATGTACTCATGGAAATTAGCTGTTTCAGGACCTAATTTTCCTTCTTTACCTTCTTGAATATCCATAATCACAAATGAATATCTACCTGTATTTAATTGTCTTTTTAAAGCATCAGTAGGACCATTTTTAAAGTATGATAAAACCAATGAAGGTAAAATTTTATCTAATGATTTTTTAGTAATGTAATTTAAACTACTAATTGGTTCACTAACTAAACCTAAATCATAAGTTGCAGTATCTTTTTTAAGATTATTAATATTAGTTGGTGTATCTAATTTACTCTTAAAGTTTTTTTGATTCTTAGAATCATCATTTTTGGTTTCTGAACTAGCACAAGCTACTGCAATTCCCATAATAGGAGTTGTAGTTAATGCTAATAACGAAAGTTTTCAATTTCTTTTTTTCATAATTCTCCTATTATCCAATATTGTTAAACTGATAATTAATTCCTAATATTGCTTTACCAGTTTTGGTGTTATTTTTTTTCTCAGCATAAATTTTAATTGGTGCTTGAGAAGCTAATTTTCCATTTTCCCCAATAACATCTTCGCTTCCAAGTGTAAAGTTTCCAACTACTTTTTTATCTTTATCAGCAAATTCAACATAATATTGTTGTTGAGGATCTAATAATTTATCTCTATATTTAGACATATAAGCATAATCACTAATTCATGATCCATATCCATATTCTGATAAGTATTTTTTAGTTGTTCCATCTCCTTGACGTGTTAAATAGAAAATGTTATTAGTGTTTTTTGAATGAATTGGTAAATATGCAATATCTTTAGGATTGTTGATGTTAGTAAATTTTAAGAATTTAGCTTGTTTTAATAAGTCTAATGAAGCAAATCCATATAAAGTTACTGCATCATAATCTTTATTTCTATTAATTCCTGAAATAGTTCTATTACCAACTCCATAGTTTAATAATTGAGAAACAAAGAATGCTTCAGGTTGATTATCAACTAAAGTTTTACCATCAAATGATGTTAATCTTCTTTCATCTTCTGGAATAATTACAGGATTTCTATTATCATCATAAAGTTCCATTTTAATTTTAGCTTTTTGAGCTCTATCAACAAAGTATCCATTTTGGTGTTTTAATAATTTACCAAAGTAACTTGATTCTCTTGTTTCTCTGCTTGAGCTTGAAAGATTGTTTTTGTTGAATAAAATTAGAGTTTTATCAGCTTGTTGTTCATTTTTCTCATATTGATTTAAACGTTCTTTAATTAAGTTTAATCTATCAGATCTAGCTTCTTCTAATTCTTTTTGAATATCTTTAAGTTTAAATCTTTCTTTTAAATTTAATTCATTGTTTTTGAATTTAGCATCTAAAACAGTTTTTTCATTTGTTAATTTTTGAATTTTGTTATCTAAATCATCTTCTTTATTTAATGTTTCTTCTCAAACTTTAAGATTTAGTGCTCTTATTGCTTTATTTTTTCTTACATCTGATACCCAACTAAACGCTTCATTGAATTTCTCGCTACTTAATTTAATTGAATTTAAAAATTCTAAGCTAGTTACATCAACAATATATTCTAATCCTGTTTGCCCTTCATTAATATCTTTTAAGTATTTTGGTGAATTTCCAAAATTATCAATTGGAACAAAAGTAGTTTGAACATAATCTCTAGTTAATGTTTCAGCAATTGTATAAATATAATCAGTAAATTTATCGTTTAATAATGGTTCAACTCTAGTTGCAAAATAAGTAGAAGCATCATTTGAAGGAGTTCCGGTTGAAAATTGTGAATACACAAAATCACTATAGAAACCTTTAGCTTTATAACCTAAATCTTTTCAAGTTATTATTCCTCCAAGGAATAATAATAAATCTTGAGCATCAACATTTGCACCATAATCTTTTAAATTATTTTTTTCTAAGAAGCTTGCTATTGCTCTTTGGATTGCATTTGGCGAAACACGTTTACCATCATTAAAATCAAGATATGCATCACTAGGAACATATGAACGATAAATATTTTGATTTTCAAAATATACTCCATAATCTTTTGATAAGAATGCAGCATTTTGTTCCATTTGAGTTAATGGGTTAAAGTTTTTAACAAATAACATTAATCCTGATTCTCTAAAACGTTTCATCGCTTCATTAGCTAATAATTGTTCATTAGCAATAATTGCTTGATTATTAGGATCATTTTCTTTCATTAATTGAGCTTTAAAGGTTTCGAGGTTAAATTTAGTTTTAACATAATCAATATCTCAATTAAAGATAAAATTATTTTCTTTTGCATTTGATGCAGCTTGATCTAATTTTGCTTTAGAATAATCCATTGCACTAAATGTTAAAAACGCATCTAATGAACTAAATCACATTTGAGCACTAGTTGCATTTGGATTTAAAGCTACAATGGAAGCACCTAAAGATTGAGATTTAGCATCTTTGTTTAAGATGGTAAATCTTGAATTATTAGTATCTAAGTTAAACACTAAATTAGTTAGAGGTTTAGCTAAAGTTAATCCTGATACTTGATTATCATCGTAAGCAAATTGTAAAATACCTGTTCTCATTAATAACGATAATAAATCATCAAATCCTAATTGAATAGCACCTTCAGGAGCTACTAAATCATATTGTTTAGCTAAGTCTCTTAATCTAGAAAGATTATTACCATAAATACTTTCATTTAATAAAGTTGATGATTGTAATCTTGGCATAATATATTCATTATTACCAATTTTAACTACCCGGTTAATTTGAGCAAATCTAGGAACAGTATATCCTGTTTGAATATTATAACTAACAGAACTTTGTTTTCATAATCTAGGTAAATCACCTAAACCAGCTTCAACAGTTTTTGCGGTTGCATTATCTTCACCTTGAGCTTGTATTGCTTCACTATTATATAAAGTAAGTAAGATGTCTTCAATAATACTTTTTCCACCAAGAGCTAAATAATGGTATGCTTTACGCATTTTTCCACCAAGCTCTACACCTAATAGGTTATATGATGGATTTTTTTCAATTTCATCACTACGATATTTAATAGAATTAATAGTTCCTTGATCATCAACAGCACCTAGTAAGTTAATAATACTAAATGCAGGATCTGGACCTAAAATAGTTGCAGAATTATTTCATCCACTTTCATGCACTGAATTAGAATAAATGTTTTTGATTGCATCTTCAATAGTTTTAATTTTTTGTTCATAATAATTAGCACTATCTTCATCTAAAGGTGTATTTAACGGTACTACAATTGCAGGAGTTCCATCATTGTTTAATAATTTAACTTTAGTAATAATTAATTTTTCTTGATCATTTGTTTTTGCATCTACTATACTTACTGTGAATTCGTTTTTTGATTCATCAGTAATTGTAACAACTCCAGCATCAATTAAACTACGACCTGAACCATCTTTGATAGTTGAATAAACATCTTTAGCTGAAACTTCAGCAATAATTGATTGTCCTGTAGTTGGATTAGTTCCAAATGCTTTTAATTTATCATCATAATATGGATTAATTGTTCCTGAATGTCTATCAAATGAGTTAGCTAAGAATAAATCACCGATTTTAACTCCTCTTAATTCTGCAGCTTTTGCTAATCCATTAAAATCTTGTAAGAAACGTCTTTTTGGATTTTGATTAATAGTGTCATAATAGCTTGCATTACGGTTAACACTTCCTCAAACATCAGCATCAGCTTCTTTTTCTCAAACTTTTTTACCATCTTTATTGGTTAAGAATTTATATTTGAAAAATTCTCCAGTACTTGTTTCATTGTCTAAAGCATTAACTTTATAAATGTCAATTCCTGTACGAGCTTTTAAATAGTTTTTTAAATATTCAACATTTAAATATCCACTATCATTAGCTCCACCACGTACACTTAATGCACCTGTATAAACACTATTGTTTTCTTTACCAATTTGAGTTAACATTTGTAAAGTATAATGATGACCATATTCGTGAGTTCCAACATATTTTAAGAAATCAGTTGAAATACCTTCAAAACCATCAATAAAACTATATAAAACTAAAGGTAATCCAATACTGTCATTAACGTCTAATCCTTTATATGGGCCATTAACAACTTGATATTCATAAAATCCTTGATCATTTAAAACAGATTCAATATGTGGTCCATTTAATTCTTTTAATAAAAATGGAAAATCTCTAGTAACTTTTTCAATTAATCCTGGATATACTTCATTATAAATTTGGTAATCTCTACTTTTGATTCCAGTTAATAATTGTCCATTTTCATCATAAGTATTGATTTTTTCAGGACCTACATTCATTGTGATTGGTTTAATTGAACCTTGATATTCAACAGCATCTTTAAAACTAGTAAATTGTTCTCTATTAGCTTTATCATCTAAATTATTATTAAATGAAACTAAATAAGTTTGATTATTACTATCTTTTAATGTTACAAATAAGTTAAAAATATTTTTGTTATTAAATTGAGTTTTTTGAACTTCAAAATTAGTTATTTGGTATTTGGTAATTGATTTAGCATTTTCTGGAGTTTTAGCATATTCATATGCTTGACCATAATTTGCAAAAAATCTATCTTGGTTAATTGTTGGGTCGTGATATATATAAATATTTTTATCTAAATAATTATTAACATCATAAAAATCTAAAAAGTTTAAAATTTGTTGATTTACTACTTGTTCTAATTGTTGTAATGAAACAACTTCAACAAATGAATTAAGTGATTTTAAATCTTGTAACACATATTGACCATTAACATCTTGATTATTTTGATCTTTGTAAGTGAATGAAATAATCATGTGTGGAATTTTATTACCTTCTGGGTTGTTGTATTCTAATTGTGAGATTTCAACTTTGGTAATAGTTGCATCTTTAAGTTGATTAAATTCAATATCTTTAAAATCATTTAAATGAGCATTTTTAATTTGGTTAAATTGATCAGCTGTGATTTTTGAATTTAAGAATAATGTTTTTTTCTGCTCTGTAGGTAATTGTGGTTTTGTATTATTTCTATCTATTTGTTTTGGTAATGGTAAAGAGTATTTAGGATCATAATCTTGACCAACAAATAATTTTACTTTTTGGTTTAATAATCTACCAGGCATAATGATGTTTGCAAAAACATCTTTGTAATCAGGTTTATTTCTAATAGTTACATTAGCATCTTTATCAACTGATCTAGTGTAATTATTTTTTACAATCGAAGCTAATGGAATATCTTTTAAGTATTGAGTAACTTGTTGATAAGAAGCTACATCTTTAAAAGCACTATAAGTTAAAGCATCAGTTGCATTTCCTCTACCACTAATGCTGCTATATATAGGTAAAGTCCCAAAGAAAGCATCAGGATAGAATTTAATTTCACTTGATTCTTTATGTAAAGTAGAGTGATCTCCTAATGTAATTGAGTTACCATTTCTTGTTACCCCTGAAACTATTCTAAAGACATTTAAAGTAATAACATCAGGTCCTCAAGCAACATTGTTCATAAATCATTTAGAAAATTCAATAAATTGTTTTGGTCTAACAGCTAAAACATATTCATCAGCAAATATAAATGATCCATATTTAATATTTAAATTAAATGATTCTTTGTATCTTTTAAAGTATTCTTGGTAAAAATCATCGAAGTTATATTTTACTTTTGGCTCACTTATAAATCAAAATTCAGTTCCTTCTTGATTAGTTGAAGCAATAACTTTTGATTTTTGAGGATCATAAATTTCTAATTCAGGTACTAATTGCCCCAAATGTTCAATGATTGATACATTATGTGGTGTATCTTTTTTATCTTTTAAAAGATTTTGTAAAAATTCTAAGAAATTCAATTTAGTTTTATTATTAACTAAATAAAATGATTGGTAATTTAAATCTGTCTGCCCTACTAAGTTATTATTGTGGTAAATATCAACTTTGTCATTGTTTACTCTGTAATCTAAACTAGCAAAATCTTGATTGTATTTGGTTAAATAGTTGGTTTGAAATTCTTTTAATGTATAAGTTTTACTTTTATCATCTAAATAATAAAATTTTGAACCATCGTTTGAACTTTTTGCAACTACGTTTCCTTGATTATCTTTAACATCTAAAGTTGAAGTAGTTTTACCTGATCTAAATTTTGAAAAATCATTTATTAATAATTTTGAATCAATTGGTGATTTTGAACCTAAAACTTCATCTGAATTAGCTGAATAACCAAACATTGAACCAATAACTACTCCTGTTCCTGCGGTTAATATACCAAGTGAAATAAGTAATTTACTAGTTAAAGAAAGTGGTTTTTTTCTTTTCATTGATATCCTTTCTTGTTATTGACCATTAGTTGAACCAAAGGTTCTTAAGATGTTACTAATTGGGTCATTGGTTGCAGTGAATTGTGCTAGCTCTTTTAAGACATTGAAACTAGCTATTTCAGTTGCATAAATTTTTGCCAAGATTAATGGACTAAGTACAACATCTTTTTTATCATAATGTGTATTGATGTATTTAGCATATCCTGTTTTTTCAAAAATATATTTTGTTTTATCGTTTAAGAAATTGTAATATTCAGTTCTAACTTGAGCTAACTCATCTTTTAATTGGTCGATATTATTAGCATTATTTTCTATTGCTGTTAATAAAGCTTGGTTTGCTAAGTAGTATCTTCTTTCAATTTCTAATAATTTAGCTTTAACTTTATCAGCTGAATATTCATTATCATCTGATTGTTGTGAAATATCATTAATATCGATATTAGTAATATTAATATATGGTTTATTTTGATTATCTTCATGACCAAATGATCATAAATCTGAATATTGATTAAATATGTTAATTAATTCTTTATCAAGTTCTTTTTTAGGATCAAGTTTTAATTTATTTAATGTTGAACCATTAATTAAGTTCCATTGTCTAATAAAAGCATATAACTCTTGAGCAGGAACTACATAACTACGTTCGTCAAATGAATTTGCTTGAGCAGTTTGAATTTGCTCTTCAAGGCTTTGAACTTTTTCTTTTGCACTATTTAATTCTGAATCAATAGTTTCTTTTCTTGAAGTGCTAAATGATTCATACTTATATTTTAAATCTTGTAAATCACTTAAACTAGGAGTTGCTTCTGCTGTTGCATAAGTATTAACATTATTAATAAATGATTCATAATTATCTTCATAATCTCACATAATAGCATCTACTGAAGCACCTTCGGTTTGGAATTTTGCTTTTAATTCTTGTAATTTTGGATTTAAAGTTTTGATAAACGTTCATAATACTTCAGCATTATCAGTTTCTGTTGGTCAAGGAGTATTCAATACTTGAGCAACATTGTTTGTATAAAAATCACTAATAGCTTGTTTTTCTTCTAAATCAGTTTTAGCAAAATTTAATCTTTTTACTAATTTTTTATCACTAACTTTAAATTTCATTATTGCTTCTAATGCATCACTTTTAGGATCTACTCCTATAGTGGTTCAATATGAATATAATTTAAGCATTTGTTTAATATATTCATTAGCTAACTTAGTAGCAACATATTTATCAAATGCTTGATTGAAATTATCACTAGGCATATTATTAGCTTTAAAATAAGCTTTTCTAAGATCTGCTTTTAAATCCATATATGGATGGAAATCACTGTCAAAATCTTCTTCATTTGCTTTTGGATTAACTTTAGAAACTATTAAGTTTCAACTTTCAGTTTTTAATTCTTCTGTTTTAGCAGCATATTCTGCTTTTTTAGCATCTAAATCTTGATTTGAAACTAATCATGAAGAGATTTTATCTTCAATTTCATCAAATTGACCTAAAGTATCATAATAATTAACTGATCTATCACTATATTCAAAATAAACTAAGAATTTAATTTCACTCTCAATAACTTCATATAATGTTCTATAAGGTAAAGAATAAATATAATTTGAGCCATTTACAAAAATCATTTCTCTTATTAAAGCTAAAATTGATTTAGCTTTAGTTTTTAATTTATCAACTTTAGCTGAAGGTAAAATTTTATTATTTAATGATTCAGGAAATAGTGATCTAGTGTATGGTTGATTATTAGCATCATTTGGTAATCTTAAGCTTGGTAAATATTGATCACTTGTTATGTCTCTAAAAACATATTTACTCATATTTTGATCTAAACTAATAAAAGCACCAATTTGATCAACTAAATTAGCTTGTTGATCATCTACTAGTGGTTGAAACTTAGTAATTAAATCATCAAAAGTTTTAGTAATACCATCTTTAACTTGTGCTCCTGTTAATGAATTGATTAATCCATCATAAACACTAGCATTATTTGATTTAACTAAATCATTAACTTTTTTAAGCTCATCTAATCTTCATTTTAATAATTCATTGACATATTTACTATAAACTGCATCAGCTAAAATAATTTGATCAGATGAACCATTACCAAACAACTCTAAATATTGAGGATTTTTAGATTGTGCATAAATTTGCTCATATAATTTAGTTAATTTCAATAATCATTGGTGTAAATTCTTTGGAGTTACATCGTCTGTTAAAGTTTCAGCAGCTTCTAAAGCAAATGCACTATATTTTAAATTTAAATCATTGCTTATTTTAATTAAATTAGCATTGTTTGGATTTGCTGTTAATGATTTAGCTAAATGTTTATTAATTTGAGAATAAAATGTATTGATGTAATTAAATGCTTCATAATAAGCTTGTTTAATACTTAGGTTTCTCTTGAAATTTCTTAATTGATAAGCATTAATTTGTGTTTGTAATGATTGAATTTTTCTATCAAGCATTTCTTTTTCTTCAACAGATAAATTAGCTTTTGCTTTTAATTCAGTTTCTACTGCTTCTTTTTCTTTTTCTAATGAAGCAATTTTATTGTTTAAATCATTAATATCATTATTTAATTTAGCTTTTTCTTTTTCAAATAAATCATTTAATGCTTGTCTAGATTTATTAATTTCATCTAATGTAGTACCATTTACTAACATTGAACCTAAATTATTAACTAGTTCATTACTTAATTGATATTGTTTTTGAATATCTTGTTCATTTGAAATTTCACTTAATTTAATTAATAAATTTCTAACTGAATTAGAATTTGAAGCACCATTGGTTTGAAGCAATCTAAGTGTTTCATTAATTTTTTGCTTATTCATATTGATTTTAGCTAATAGCTCATTATCTTTTTCTTTGTCTTTTGGTTTTAATTCTTGATTAACACAAGCAACAACTAAAGGTGTAGATAATATTGGAGCAACCAACAATCATGACTTTAAACCTTTATTTTTCATAAAATCTCCTATTGTTTAAATTCGCATAAAAAAAGTATGCAAAATATTTCCGGGTAAAGCGGAATATTTTGCATACTTTAAAATAGTAAAATTATAAATTATTTAACCATTCCAGCAACTTCTGAAGCAAAATCTGATTGAACTTTTTCAATTCCTTCTCCTACTTCATATCTTACTGAAGCTACTAATTCACTATTATTGTTTGCTAAATATTTAGCTACTGATAATGAATCTTCCATAACAAATGGTTGTTTTTCTAAAACAAATTCTGATAATTGTTTATCTAATCAACCTGAAACGATCATTGACTGAATTTTTTCTGGTTTTTGATCAAAATTTGCAGGTTTTTCAAAATTTTGTTGAATTTCTGTTAATCTTTCTGATGGTATTTCACTAACTAATGTATACTCAGGGTTCATTGCTGAAACGTGCATTGCTACATTTCTAGCTGCATCAGCGTTGTTTCCTTTAACAGTAACAACTGCTGTAACACGTCCGTTGGCATGAACATAAATTCCTAATACTTCACCTTCGTTAGCTTTAACTACTTGAATACGACGTAATGAGATTTTTTCTCCAATAACAGCAGTTGCATTAACTAATGCTTGTTCAACTGTTTCTCCGTCTGATAATTTTAAAGTTAAAGCTTCTTCAACCGTGCTAACCTTGCCATTAAAAATAACTTGAGCAATTTCGTCCATAAGTTTAATAAACTTGTCATTTTTAGCAACAAAGTCTGTTTCTGAATTAATTTCGATTAAAACTGCTTCTTTTTCATTTCCATAAGCAGTAACTGCACCTTCTGCAGCAATCCGTCCTGCTTTTTTAGCAGCTTTTACGATTCCGTTTTCTTTTAATCATTTAATAGCAGCTTCGATTTCGTATTCGGTAGCTTCTAAAGCTTTTTTACAATCTACTAAAGCTGAATTAGTTCTTTGTCTTAATTCTTTGATTTTTTCCATTTTGTTGTCAGCCATAATGTCCTCCTAAGTATTTTAATTGTTTTAAGTTATGTTAAATTTAAATAAATTTTAACATATTAAGTTAATTATTATTGTTGATTTTCTGATTTTTTACTAAAATCTGGTAATACAACTTTTTCATCGTCTTGGTAAGCAAATAATTGTTGTCCACCTTGTGCTTTAACAATAGCATCAGCTAAAACAGTCATAATTAATGTGATTGATTTTGCTGAATCATCGTTTGCAGGAATTCCTAAATCTAAAAGATCTGGATTTGAGTTTGTGTCTAAGATACCAATAACTTTGATTTTCTTTCTTCTTGCTTCTTTAACAGCAATTTCGTCTTCATTAGGATCGGCAACAATCATAATTTGTGGAAGACGTTTCATATTTCTAATTCCATCAAGGTTTTTGTGTAATTTATCTAATTCTTTTTGAAAGTTTAATGCTTCTTTTTTGGTGTATCCTTTAAATCCATTAGCAGCTTTAGCTTCTAATTCTTCCATTTTCTTAACACGAGACATAATTGTTTCGTTATTTGTTAATGTTCCACCTAATCATCTTTCAGTTACGTATAATGATTTTGTTCTTTCTGCAGCAGCTTTAACAGCATCACGAGCTTGTTTTTTTGTACCTACAAAAATGAATTGAGCATTTTTTGATGCTAATTGATTTACTAATGAGTAAGCAAATTCTAAGTATTTTTGAGTTTTGGTAATATCAATAATGTGTGATCCTTTGTTTCTACGGTTAGGAACAATGTAATCTTTCATTTTAGGGTTTCAGGCATGAGTTTTGTGTCCAAAGTATGCTCCTGCTTCTAATAATTTTGATTTTGAAATAATAGGTTGTTTTTGTTCAACTTTTTTTGTATCTGTCATAATTTTTGATTTCCTTCTATTTTAGTTTGTTTTTCAAATTAAATACTTCCAACACCTAGCACTATTTATAAATAGCACACCCAAGTGAATCCATATTTAATGCTTATTATTAAATGTGAATAATAAACTGAGTTATAAATCTCTTTTATATTTTACTAAAAAAGTTATTTTTTAAAAGCGTTATTTAAAGAAAAAATCAGTATCAAAAAACACAGTTTTAATTTATAAAAACTGTGTTTTTTAGATCAATGGTAAGCTTAAATGATAAATCATTCTACTTACTCAAGTTCCATTTTTGGTATATAATGGACTATTTTTAAGTAGATAACAATGTTTATTGTATGAATTAATGATGGTTTTTAAATCACTAACTGCTTGACCTTTAAAAATATCAATTGTTTCATATTGAGAAAACATACTTCTACTATCTCAATTACTTGTTCCTGCTCAAGCAATTTCATCATCAATAATTCCGCATTTAGAATGCATAAAATTCTCATTATAAATATAAACTTCTAATCCAAATTGCATTAATTGTTTAATCTGGTATAAGCTAATTTTATAAACAAATTTTTTATCTGGTAATCCTGGAAAGTATAATTTAACTTTTATCCCTTTTTTTAAAGCTAAAATCATTGCTTTAGATAAAGCAGAAGAAAGAGAAAAATAAGGTGAGCAAATAATAATTTCTTTTTTAGCATTCATCAACATTTGAATTCAATTATATTCAGCAGTAGAATAATTATACGATGGAGAATCAATAGATAAAATCGCTTGATTATCCATTAAAGATAAATCGTAATTATAATTAAAATATAAGTTTGGTTCAATATCTATATTTTTTTTCGTAATAACTTTTCAAAATTTAATAAAAGCTAAATTATAGTAATTTACATATGGACCTGTAATCATATAGTTTAAATCAATTCAATGACCATATTTTTTAGATAATGAAGCATATTCATCTGATATATTATTTCCACCAGAGAATACTAATTTAGAATCAATAATAATATATTTTTGGTGATTTCTAGTAAATGAAGTTGCATTAATAAAAGGGTAATAAATTTTACCAATTCGATAAACTTCTACACCCAGCTTTTTTAATTTATTTAATTCTCTTTTTTGACTAAAAGTAGCACCAAAATCATCTACCAATCATTTAATATCAATACCTTCTTCTTTTTTTTGTTTAATTAAATGGATAAACTCTTTAGATATTTCGCTTTTTTTAATAATGTAAGTAACTATAAAAATACTTTTTTTAGCATTTTTAATGTGTTTAAACACTTCATCATATAAATGATATCCTTGGTCATAAAACTTAATTAAACAAGGTAAAGCTTTATTATTGTTCAATGATTCATATTGTTGTAATTGACTATCATTACTTGTTAGATTAGGAATTAATCCTTGATCAATATAAGTTTGAATATTATATTTAGGATCATTATCTAATTTTAATTCATATTTATTAATAAAAACTAAACCAAAAGCAACAAAAACCACATTACCAATTATTGGAAAAAGTATGATGAAATAGATTCAACTAAACTTAGCGATTTTATTTCTCTTTTGCACATAAATAATAAAAAGAAAAATCATATTTAACACATAATAAATTATCAATAATGCTCAAATATACTCATAACTGAAATTACTAATTAGTAAAATCATTGAAACTAATGAAACTATTAAAATAATGATTTGAACGGTTAATAAGATAAATTTTTTAAGTGAAAAAACCTTTTTATTCATACTAATAATTTTATTAAAAATTTAATAACAAATAAAAGAAAAGAATTAGATATTATTTATCTAATTCTTCAATTCTTTGAATGTGTCTTCCACCCTCAAAATCAGTTTTAATGTATTCATCAATAATTTTTTTAGCTTCATCAAAAGAAATTTGTCTTCCTCCAAAAACTAAAACATTAGCATTATTATGTTGTTTAGCTAAATGAGCATCTTCTACTGAGACTACTCTTGCTGCTCTAATTCCTTTATGTCTATTTAGCGCATAAGAAATTCCTAATCCTGTACCACATACACCAATACCAAAATCTGGATGTCTAGTTGTAATGTAATTAGCTAAATCATTACCTTGAGTTGCATAGCTAATTGATTCTTTATCTGTACTTGGCCCAAGATCTACAGTATCATATCCTAAAGAACGCACATATTCTTGTAATTCATTTTTTAATTGATATCCAGCATGATCACTTGCTAGAGCTATTACTTTCTTCATAGTTTCTCCTTGAATACAAATTGTGTTGTCTTTATATTATATAACTAGTTGGAGAATAAAAAAATTATTGGTTGTATGTGTAAGCATTTTTTTCATTAACCAATTCTTGATATTGGTTATTTTTTTGAATTATTTTTTGTTGAATTATTTTTTTAATGTCATTAATTATTAAATTAGATTCATTTTTTGCATATTTATTAATCAACTTGCAAACACGTTTGTAAGCATTTAATTCTATTTCAATTTTATTGTTTAATTCTTCTTTATCTTGCAATTGAATTAATTCATGATAACAATAATCACTACAAATTTGACATTTAGTATTTTTGGGTTTTATTTTACTTCAGTTGATTAAAAATTTATTATTGTTTAATTTAATTAAATCTTTTTGGGTAATTTTTTTATTTTTTTCACAAGGAAAAATAATATTTAAAACAATAGTTCAATGACTTATATTTAAAAATTGTTCAGTAGTTAAATTTTTAAATAAAGCAAATTTATCAAATAATAAAACTTGTGATTTATATTTATTAATTGATGAAAGAACAGAATTAATCTGACTATTTTTCTTAGCAAAATAATTTAATACAATATTTAATTTCTCTGGATCTTTCATCATTAAACCCATTTTTATCACATCACTACTATTGTATTGACCTAAATAATTTGAATATTTAATATAATCATTTCTAGAAACTCAATCATATCCATTGACATAAGCATACATTAATGAACCTATGTAACTAGCTATAAAACCTGTTTTGTGTTGATTTTTTTGGATAGTTTGATTTTGTTTATTAGCTTTAATAAATTTATCAAAATAATTTTTAACATTAGTAAATGATTTACTAACGTTGTCTAAATTAATAGAAAAATCAGTTAATGAATAACTTGGTAAATTTACTAATTTATTAGTAAATTTATTTTCCAAAGAAGCTCCTCAACCACAAAAAATAAAATTATTACTAGTTATTTTTCCTTTAAAACCCGTTAATCTAACTAAAGCGTTTTTAAAAATTGCTCTTGATTCAGATCAAAACGATTTTCGTTTAATATTTTGTAAATTAAAGAAAATCGTTTGAGTTTTAAAATTATGCTCTAGATTAAATCAACCTATAGTAACACAAATAGGCATATCTTTATCTAATCAATCTTTAGGTTTTTTACGATTTTTAACCTTTCAATTGTTAATTGCTTCAAAATCTAAGAATATCACATAGGTTTTAGATTTAGCAAAATTAATGTTGTTTAACACTTTAGGATTAATTAAGTTAGAATTCATAATTTAATTTTACTAAAAGAAATTGTTTTATAGTCCAATATAAAACAAAATAAAAATATGGTATTAAACCATATTTTTATTTTTTAATGAAAGAACGTATTTTTTTAAGTTTTTGCATTTTAAGCCGTTTTATTTCAAAAGTAAAATATTGCAATTGGTTAATAACAATGTCAAAAACTTCATAAATGGGTTTTGATAAATCTAAACCATTTAAAGAACTTAAAAAATCAATTGTTGATCTTATTTTTTTAATTTTGTTATCTATAAAACTCGATTCGTTATTAGATGATGAATTACTTGTTAAATGATTTATTCATTTATTAGCAAATTCAATATATTCATAACAACTACTTCCATAGTGTTGAATCGCAACATCTCTTAAAATATTTAATTTGGTTAATAGATCTTTTTTTAACAGAGCAATATCTTTAATTTGGTTGTTAATTTCTAAAATGAAGGGTTTATATTTTTCAAGTTGTTGTTTATTTTTTAAATAGTATCAAATACGTTTGATACGGTTTATTGAGTAATTATGTACATCATTTTCAATAGAGTTAATATTTATATTTGAATATTCAATTTCTTTAAGTTCTATTTCGTTAGTATGACAAAATAAGTATAAACCAGCTAATGAATCCCATAAATAATCAATATTTTCAGCCTCTATTTTACGATAATTATCTTCTTCAAGATCAAGTGATTTCAAATAAGTGAAATTTTCAACATCGTCTTTCACATTAAATGTAATGTCATCAAGAGCAATATTGTCAGAACAAATAATTTTTGTTTTCCCTGAAACTAGTCAATTTATAATGTGAGGAACATATAAGTTATTTCAAGAAATAAAGTTGATATTACTTAACACATTATCAGTGATAATGTTAGTTAATTTTTCAATTGAACTTCTTAAATCTCTTTTTACTTTATATCAAAAATTATCCTCACTAATATATTGCAGATCAATTGTTTTAAACAAAAATCGCATTTTCTTTAGTTTAGGATCATAATATCCTAAACTAAAGGCAAAAGGTAAAAATAATTTACTAAAACTATATTTCAATATTTTTAAATGTTTATTGTAAATAACATCAAAATGTATGAAAATGTTATGTTCAATTTTAACCTCTTGAGAACTAACGTCATAAACATCCTTCATACTTAAATTTTATTATTTTTTATTGCTTGAAGTTAGATTTTGCATAAAAAATGAAAAAAATACCACAAAGTGGTATTTTAATTATATTTTTTTATTTTTAAAACTTTAATTCAGGTTCAAGTTATACCTATAGCTAAGATTGAACCTAAAATAAATATCAATAAATTTAAACCAACTATAGCAAATAAAGAGTTACCTTTATAAAATAAAGGATGCTTAAAGTTTAAAAATGCATAAATTGTAGTTTTGGTACTACTAAAAATATTTATTTCTTTTAATTCTTGCTTTAATTGTGGATTATTTAAATAAATATTAGTAACTTTTTCTCCGATAAAAAATGTACTTAAAGCAAATAAATAATAAATAAAAATAAATATAAATGCTCAATATATAACATATTTAGAAACCACTAAATCTTTCTTAATCAAAACAAAAGCAACAATTGCGATCATTGGATTAATAAAGTGAATAATAGTAGTAAAAACAAATCATCAATAAGATTTTTGATTAGATGAGTTTTTAATGTCTTTTAAAATTGAAGGAAAAACTAATCCTCAAAAGACTAAAAAAGTAATTGTTATATATGTAATTGAAATAGTTAAAATGTTTGATATTGCTTTTTTATTTTTGCAAAAAGCAAAAATGATTAATAAAATTCCTGCAGCAAAATTTGAAATATATGTAAAAGTCAATGCTCTTTGTCAAAAGCTTGAAGCTACTTCTGGAAAAATTCTATTTTGAGTTAGATATTTTAATTGTTCGACTGATAATTTTGATCAACTATTAAATAATTCATTACTAATTAAATTTCAAGTACCTAAAAAAGTAATAGATAATAAAACAATTATTAAAATCCCAGAAATAAAACTTACTTTAGAACTATTTTTCTTTTGAAATAAAAAGCTAATATGACTTTGTTTAATTTTTTGCATTAATTATTTTCCTAATGTTAATAATTTAATAAAGCTATCTGCTTTTAATGAAGCTCCACCAACTAAGAAACCATTAATATCTTTTTGTTGTGATAATTCTTCAATGTTTGCAGGAGATACACTTCCTCCGTATTGTACAACTAATTCATCACTTGTAATTGAGTGAATGAATTCACAAACTTCTTGTGCTGTTTGAGGGGTTGCAACTTTACCTGTACCAATTGCTCAAATTGGTTCATAAGCAACAATAATTTTGCTTAAATCTAAGTCATTAACTGAGTGTTTAATTTGGTACTCTACAACTTCTTTTGTTTTGTTTGCTTCGTATTCTTCTAATGTTTCACCAACACAAATAACTGGTACTAAACCATTTTCGATAGCTAATTTAGCTTTTTCATAAACTAAAGCATCAGTTTCTCCGTAGTAACTTCTTCTTTCAGAGTGACCTAAAATTACATATTTAACATTTAAGTCTTTTAACATTGAAACACTAACTTCTCCAGTATAAGCTCCTGAAAGATGATTTGACATATTTTCAGCAGCTACAGCTAATCCATTAAGTTCAACATCTTTAAAAGCTGCTAAATTAGTAAATGGAGCAGCAATACCGTATTCGATATCTGATGCAATTTTTGATTTTTCTGATTGATATAATGTGTTAAATTCTTCTAAGAATTGTTTTGTTTCTGAAAAAGTTTTGTTCATTTTTCAGTTTCCGATAATAACTGTTTTCATTTGTTTCTCCTATTTTTATAAATTAAAAATTAAAATAAAAACTTAATTTAACAAACTCAAAAACGTTTATTAAATTAAGTTGTATTATTAAGCTTCTTTAGCTATTTTAATTAACATTGAAAATGTTTTTGGTTCATTAATTGCTAATTCTGAAAGCATTTTACGGTTAATTGTAACGTTTGCTTTCTTAAGACCATTGATGAATCTTGAATAACTCATCCCTTCAGCTCTAGTAGCTGCATTAATACGAGCGATTCATAATTTACGGAAGTTTCTTTTAAGTTGTTTACGGTCTCTAAACGCATATGTTCATCCTTTAACAACTTGTTGTTTAGCAACTTTGTAACCAATTGATTTGTGTCCAAAGTACCCTTTAGCTAATTTTATTCATTTTTTACGTCTTGCTCTTGTTACTGTTCCACCTTTTACTCTTGCCATTATTGTCTTCCTTTCTAATTTAGATATTTAATTTTCTAGAATAAATAAATGCTCTAGATTAAATCAATGCTTTAAATCTTTTAAGGTCGCTTTTTGACATAAGTGTAGATTTACGAGATTGACGTTTTTGTTTGGTAGTTTTATTTTGTGCTAAGTGTGAACGGTAAGCTTGTTCTCTCATAACTTTACCTGTTCCTGTAACTTTAATACGTTTTTTTAACGCACTTTTAGTTTTCATCTTTGGCATTTAATTCTCCTTCTTTAGTCAATTGACTTTGTTCTTTAAGATATTTAGCTATTTTTTGTTTATTTGGTTGGAGATTCATGTCAAGGAAACGATCGTTTACTAATTTAGGTTCAGTTGATTTATCTGCAATATCTTGCAAGGTGTTATAAAACTTATCTAAAGTATTTAACCCTAAATCTTTTCTCCCGATTTCACGACCCCTTAGTTTAAGCGATACTTTAATACGATCACCTTTAAGTAAAAACTCACGTGCTTTACGACTTTTTGTCATTAAATCATTTTCACCAATCATTGGTGTTAATCTTACTTCACGATTTTGAATATTAGTTTGTTTTTCTTTTAATTCTTTTTGTTTTTTCTTACGATCGTATTTAAATTTTCCATAATCTAAAATACGTGCAATTGGTTTTGGATTAACACTAATTAGTACTAAGTCCATTTTTAGATTTTTTGCCATTTCAATAGCATCTTTTGTGTATTTTACACCGATTTTTTCGCCATCAACACCAATAAGAAACACTTGTTTAAACGGAATGCTTGAGTTTATATAGTGCTCTGATGTTGGTTTTTTTCCTCTTGGTTGAATAATAAATTCTCCTTTAAAATAAAATTAAAAAGTGGTTTCCCACTTCTCTACTAAAAAAGGTATCAGAATTATAAATGATACATTTAATTGTAGCAAAACCCAAGGCTATTACCATCAGGTGAGAAGTGAATTCTACTTTCTGCAATTAAATTCTATATTGCGTATTTATTTTATCACAGTTGCTACTTTTTTAAACTCTTTTTTATTTTTAATTTTTAGACCAAAAAATTACTTATTAAAGTACATTTTTAACACTATTAAAAAATTACCAAAATAGTTATTTTTCATTTAATTTAATACGTTCATAATGCTTCTCGAGATATTTATTAAACTTATCTGTAAGAGCTTTATTGTAATTTAATCTTTTTTTACTTATTTTATTCTCTATACTTTTAATTTCATTTTCTTCAAGGAAATTTTTGACCTTATCTATATTGACTTTAAACATTAAGTTATCGATATCAAAATATATAAAACCTTTTTCAAATTCTTTATCATGGTTCGGACATAATAAGAAACCATTAGCTCCATCTGTGGCTTGTTTTTTAGCTTCTAAATGACTAATTTTATTGTCTTCAAAGTCTTTTTTAATATCTGTAAATCTGTGGATGTGACTAGCTATTAAATTTTCTTTTATTTCATAATCACAAGCAAAGCATTCATTCATAAAATTAAAGAACTTTAAGATATTCTTTCTAAATAAATCTTGCATTCTCTTTAATTGAATTTCTACTTCTTTAGTTGTTCTATCCTTATCGTCAAGAGAAAGTTCATAAGCGACTAATTCATTAATATTTTCATTTTCTATACCAATATCGATTAAAGTCTCTTCTTTACTCTTTGCTTTCTTAACTTCAATATCATAATGAACAAAATTGATTTTTTTAATATTTCATTTTTCTTTTTTTATAGCTAGTAACAAACAAGTTAAAAATGTTTCACCTCATTTTGCTCCTTGAAAAGTCGCAAAAATATTGATTATCCCCTTGGTGTAAACTTCGATATAAGTACCATCGTTTGAAGTATTTCTCTTTCTTAAATTATTCTTTATACCTAGAAAACTCTCTAGACTGTCTTCAAAAACATTTTCTTTTAAAACAATGGTATTACCGAACTTAACACCAATTTCTTTCATTATTTGTATTATCAATTTGATTGATAATGGATTAGGTGTAAAAGATTTAACGTCAATGTTTGAAAAAGGATTAAGAGATGTGTATATTTGGTACTTCTTAATTGACGCTATTTTATAAACACCATAGAATCCTTGTGATAAAAATGTATTTCTTGATCTTAATTTATTATCACTGCTTAACATTTGTGAAAAATAGAAGATTTTTTTCTCACTTTCACAAATAGCTCCTTGAAACTTATAATCACTAGTTTCTTCGAAAATAATATTTTCAAATTTAATATCTTTAATAAATTCATCATTTATTAAAGTGTCGAATATCATTTTATCAATTTGCTCTTTTGTGAGACTCAGGCTAAAGTCATTTTTACACAAGTGTTGTAAATTTGCATAAAATTTTGTTGTTACCTTTAACTTCATTAACAATATTCCTTTTTATCTTTTTTGTAGTTAACACCGTTTCAAACCTTTATTCCGTTTCCCGGAAACATATCATTACAAATTCACATCGATGCAAAACTGGGTCTTTGAAGGTTCATTACATCGTAATTAACATGGTCTTTAGTAAAACACATTCTACGTTTTAAGTGTACATATTGAACCTTTTTAAATTTTTGTAACATGTCGCAAAACTTTTCGCTGTTCAACGCTTGTACTCCAAATATTAATGCTCATTGCTTATCGTTACCGAATTCTAGTATTCTCTCTAATAATTTATGTTTATTTCTAAATGGTGGGTTAGAAATAAGAATATCTCATTTTTCTTCAGGTTCATACTTGTAAAAATCCTGTTCATAAAGAATATGTGAGTAAATAACTTTGTAACCATAATCCTCAAAAGCTTTTACAAAGTTAGAATCCTCAAGGTCGAATGGACATCATATAACCTTATCTTTTGGAATGTTAGCGTTTTTTATAAAGAACTCCACATCTTCATATGTGGTGTATCATTCATCGTCTATAGCGTACCTAAATGCTTTTGTTATATCGGTTTGCTTTCTCTTTAAATGTGTTTTATGCTTATCTATAATGTAATCAATAACTCCTTGAGAAATATTACCTACATTTAAATCTGACGCTAAGTTTTCTAGTTCTATTTTTTTACTCATATCTCCTCCTAAACAGCTTTTAATAATAAGTATTATAAATTTTTATGGGCATTTTATTTTTTTAAATTAATTTTTTTATTTCGTATTCATTAAAAAAGCACGGTTCCCGGTTTAAGGGTCCGTGCTTTTAGTTTCCTAGTAAAATATATATAGAAAAAAATAAACGAAAGGAAACCAACTTAATTATAATGAATAAACGTAAAAGTCCAATAGTTAAACCTATTTGCATTAAACAATTCATCTCAAACCATTTAAATAATAAACAAAATATCAAAGTTTATAAGCATTACCTTTTTAAGAAAACTAAAGTTGATACAGACTTTTATATTCAAGTGCTATCATCAAAGAGAAAGTTTGACCCTAATCATTTTAACGTATCAAGTGTTATGATAATGGTTGATCGCCTAAAGAGTAATAATAGCTTAAAAGAGATATCTAAAGAGCTTGGATTTAGTCGTAAAAGCATTGTTTCAAACTTTAATAAACTAATGAAATTTAACGACGTTAAACACTTTCCAAAACGTCAAAGATGCAATAATTGCGGTCAGTACTTTCAACAAATTCAATGACTTAATATTAAAAATTGATTTGACTCTAGAAACCAAGCTGAACAACATAGAAACTTTTTACAAAAACAAATTATGAAAAATAGATATAAAGATTTCTTTGTTTATTTAAATGAAGTAACTAAAAATTACAATAAGAACAAATTTAAAAAAGTAAGTGTTAGAGCTATTAAAACTTCTATTTTTAACATTAGACTAAACTTTATAGAAAGCAACCCAAATTCATATATCACTAGCGAACAAAGTATTTACCACTTACTGAAATTACCATATTTAAACCTTCCTATAGACATTTTACCTATTGTTTCAAAACGTGGGTATAGTTCTGTTTTATCTAGAAAACAAGTACAAAAGAAAAAGAAAATTGGTTTAAACATAAAATATCGTAGTGAAGAAATTAATTTAAGACAAAACTTTTTTGACTATGAAATGGATACAGTAGTAGGATCAAAAAGATCTAAAACTGTTCTTTTAACATTACTTAATAGAAAAAGTAGAAAAGCTTACTCAATCAAAATTGGTAGAACTGCTTTAGCTGCTAAAGAAGGTTTAGAAACCTTAATTAAAGCATTTAATTTAAGAATAGATAGCTTAACAATTGATAATGGATCTGAGAATTATTTATTAGATAAAATTGATTGTATAGGACAAATTTATCACTGCGATCCTTATCGATCATCACAAAAAGGTTCAATCGAAAATATGCATAGAGAAATAAGACTATTTTTCCCAAAAGGAAAAACTTTTGACAACACTTCACAAGAAGAAATTCAAGAGATAATGAACAGAATTAATAACAAAACAAGAAAATCATTAAAATACAATGGGAAGTACTTATCACCTAATGAGTACGAAAGAATTCTCTTTGCTCAATCTTGTTAAATTTACATAAAAAACAATTTTTCTAACATAAATTTTGAAAATTTTAATTTTGCGACTTTTGTGTTTTGTACAAAACACATCTTTTTCTACATCCTTTTTTAGTAATTTATATGAAATATTATAGAATTTAACTATATAGAACTAGGTACTTGCTTAAGTACTTTTAAAATCTCTAAAACCAAGAACCGTAAAACTTTAATAAATAAAATGAATAATTTTTTATGAAATATAAAGTTTTTCAAAGCTAAAAAGCTGGATTTTTTTGTTAAAATTAGCAATTTTTTATAGAAATTGAAAAATAAATTACAAATAAGTCTTAATTTTATTTGAATAACAGATAAAATTAATACATATAAATATAAAAACAAAACTATAAATATAATGATTGGAGACAGATATGTCAAAAAAACATAAACACATAAATAAAGCATTAGTTGCTTCTGCTACTACTGTAGCAGGGTTAAGTTTAACTGCTATTTCACTTAATCGTAGTGCTAATGTCAATAATTATGATTACACCAACTTTTTTGATTTTAATAATAAGACTGTTTTTTATGATAATGCTGGAGTATTGCCTGCTTGACAAAGTTCTGAAGTTGCTTCAAGTAGTTTGTATTTTACTTTACCAACTAGTGGAAACTTCTTTGATTGATCAGCGTATGCAAGTAATCAAGGAAGATATACGTATCAAAGTAGCTATACAAATGCTTATAGAAATAATGCTATTAAACCAGATATTTGAAGTTGAAATCAAACTGAATATCAATATTTAGCTAATACTCAAGGTATTCCTATTAGTGATACTACAAGAGTTAATCAATTTTTAACTAATGGGTATTGAAGAAGTAGATATACAGCGGGTGGTGCTTTACGTGCTTTCTCATCTAATGATGTTAATTACGCAAACATTCAGCGTATTGATGACGGTGGTTTAAATAGTGATACTCAAACTTGAAGAGTAACCTGAAATACCAATGGTCAAAGAGGGAGTCAAGCATGAAACGAAGGTGGAATGAAGCTTGGATTCTTTTATTCTAATGATTGAATTCCTACAACAGGTAATTTAACCTTTATATTAAGAGTTGCTGGATGAAATCAAAGTGGTCCTAATGCTACAGGTGTTCAATTCCACTTAAATTTAAATGAATATAATAATAATAGAAACTTTTTTGAATTACAAAGAGAAACTCAATTAAGCAGTAATGGTGCTAGAAATAGATTACCACAAATTGTTTTTAGCAGTAGAGCAAACGGTAGAGGTTTCGCTTTAGCTAATATAAACTTAATAGATAGTTATAGTAATTTTGCTCGTCCTGTACCCCCTATATATTCAGGAGCAGGAGCAGGAATTAGAGGTTTCTTTTCTGGTACGACTTCACCATTTCAAATGAACAACTCTGCTCAACAAGGTACTTCAAGTCAAGTAACAGATGTAAACCGTCAAAAATTGCAAAGTGCTTTTGGTAAAGCGTTCACTTTTGATTTTATAGCGCCACCAGGTAATGAGAAATATTATGATATTGCAAACAGTGTTATCTCAACAACCATAACATTGAAAAGAGTAGGTAAAAACTCTACAGGATATGATTACTTAAAACCTGTTAGTGGATATCAACCATCATATTTTGGTGCAACATATAAATATAATACAAATTATAAATCTTATAATGGTGGTAATGGTGATGCTTATGTTAATGCTTATGTAACAAAAAGAACCAACTATAGAAATTTACCAATAGAAATAAATTCATATAAACAAAACTATTCAAACAATACTGAAGGTATTGCTAATTTTGTCACCCCTTTACCTAATTGATATATTTATCAAAATAATAATCGAGTGCAATCAAATGGTTCTACCACTATAGGTTTAAACGAATCAAACTATTCAACTGCCGGAACTTTTGGAAGAGCATTAAATTCACCTATTTACGGATCAAATTTAACCAATTATTTAAATAATCAAGGTCAAAATGGTAATTTAAAGGTTGTAAGAAACCAAACTCTTAATTTCCAAGTTGATCATTTACCATTTAAAGATCCTACAAAATATGCTTTATTCGCTGTTCCTAGAACTAGCAACCGTTGAAGAGATACATCTGTAACCAACAAAACAGATGATTGAACTAAGAAAATTAAAGTAGTAAATTGAGAAAGTTTAAATAACAACTTACTTGTTCTTTACTCTTCATTTGCTGATTCAAACACCCCTAAAATATCTAATACATTTATTTTTGATTGAAACGATGTTCAAAAATACGCTTTTAGAATTAATAAATTCTTAAGTACATCTAACTTAAACCAAGGTCAAAAAGATGCTATTATGAGATTGGTAAATTCATATTCTGATTTATCAACAAGTAATTATATTGATGGTGTTAGATCAAAAGGGAATAATGTGGTCGATCCTTTAAGAATGAACGATGGTGATCAAACTAAATATCCTACTTTGAATGTCAACTATTGAAGATACTTAGCTAAGATTAAAACTCTTTATGAAGCATTACCTAATTTAGTAGCTAACCAAGATGTTTTAAAACAAAAAGTAAATCAATTAGTAGCTAATAAAAATACATTTAATTACTATGGATCTACCGCTTCTGAACAACAACAATATAACAATGCTATTGCAGATATTCAAAATAATGTATTAAATTCTTCAGGGACAAGAGCTGTTTTAACCAAAGAGATTCAACAATTAATTTTTGAAAATCAACATTTAAGTGAAAGTCTAGATCAAGTAACTACTGCTTGAAATAATTACCTAAGAACTAATCCAAATACAACTTTCTTCGCACCAACATCAACTGATAGTGGGTCAACAAATTACTATAGCGGATATCAATATAATAGAATTACAAGCATTTTAACTGGTAATCAATATTTTGATCAACAAATGGCACTTTTAAACCCATTTAAATCAGGTAATTCAACAAAAACCGGAGCATTTACTTCAAATACTAACGCAACAAATGCTATTAATCATTTTGTAACTAAATTTAATGATTTAAAAAACACTAATTTCTTTATGTCTAGAGCTGCATTAAACTTTAGTTTACAACCTTTAATTGATGCATTTAATCAAGCAATTACTGCAAAAAATAACTATTATGCTAATTGAGAAATTCCTAATTCTTTATTTAAACAAATTTATCAATTAAGCTCTAGTGCTCAACAAACTGCAGTAAATAATGGTGTAGGTACTGTTAATGCCGCTAATACATTAAGTAATAATGCTGGTATTGTTTATTTCTTTAATAAATATTTAGATAGTTTAGCTAATGGATATAGTGGTGATTGATGATCAACATCAACTAGAAATAATCAAACAACTAATTTTGGATACAATGTTACTTTACCTTTAAAAACTAACTTTAATAACTACGTTACTGCTTTAGTAGAACTTACAGGAAACATCCGTGCAGGAATGTTTGCGGTTAATCGTTTATCACAAATCAAAAACAATAATACATTAGTAAACCAATATGTTAGTCAATTACAAAACATTATTAATAGTGACCAATATCATAGACCTAATAGTAGTTTAACTAAAATTGCTAGTGTTAATACTAGAGTAAATACAATAGTAAATAATGCTTTAGCTAAAGATAAAGAATTAGCTAACAATACTATTAGCTCATTAACTAATTTACCTGCTGCTTTAGCTACTTACTTTAAGAATCAAATTAATAGTGTAAATATCGGAACTATGAGTAATTGATTAAATGGAGTTAATGCCAATGTAGCAAATTACAGTAGTGATTTACATTTAAGTGATTTAGATACAGCTGTGCAACAAAATATTGCTTTAGCTACTGTAGCTAATAGTAAAATTGCTAGAATTAAACAATTTAAATATTTAACTACAGGTCAAATCCAATCATTAATTAATAATGTAACTACTATTGTTAAAGGTAATGGTACATTTGATGCTAAAACTAATTCAATTAATAGTTTAATTTCTCAAGGATTTACAACAGCTAAAAATAATGTTAAAGCTAAAATTAATGCTTTAAACTTAGATAATTCTATTAAACAAAATTATTTAACTTTAAATAATAATGCTGTTATAAATAACAATCTTTCTTATGCACCAGATATTAATTTAACTGTACCTTTAGTAAAAGCACAAATTACAGTTGATATTATTGCTAATACTAATAATTTAACTCCTAGTTTACAAACAGCATATGTTAATAAGATTAAAAACTTACATAATCCATCAATAGCTCAAATTGAAGGTTATCATAATACACTTACTACTACTATTATTGACCCTGTAAGTGCTTTAAATAATCAATACGGTAGAACTATTGAAGTATTAAAAGAAGCAATAGCTGCAATGAATTCTAATAACTATAGACTTTCAAGCAATAAACAAGCGTTTAATACTGCTTTAAATAATGTTAAAGCTTTAGTTGAAACAGTTAATGGTAGATACTATGGAAAATTTGATCTTAGTCGAAGACCTGATATTGCTAATAAAACCAATATTCTTGCTAATGCTTTAGCACAATTAAATGGATATAAACAATTAGCTAAAAACAAAATTGCTTCTTTTGATCATTTAACTCAAGCTCAAAAGAATACTTTTAATCAACAAATTCAAGCTTGAAATTATTCAACAACAGACCAACAAAATCAAGCAGTAAATGATATTGTTAATAGTGCTTTTACTCAAGCTAAAAACAACGTAAAGGTTCAAATTAACCAACTACATTTACCAGCAACATATGCTAATTACTATAATAACAAAGTTGAAACAGCTACTTTAAACAATGCTAATAACCAAGATTTAGATAGTAATTTAACTTTACCTTTAAAATTAGCTCAAAATTCTTATACAGTTAATAACATTAATAACTTAAGTACTACTGTTAAAAATCATTTCTTAGATCAATTAAAAAACGTAACAAATGCTAATAATATTGAACCTATAGTTAATAGTGCTAATAGCTTAAGCACTAAATACCAACAACTTCAAGCAGTAGTTAATAATGCTAATTCATTATTAACTAATAGCAATTACTTAGATTCTACACCAAGTGTTAAAACTGCATTTGATAGAGCTTTAGCTACTGCTAAAGGTTTATATAACAATAATTTAGGTAATAATAGTAATATCACTAATGTTGATAATGCTTTAAACAATTTAAATGCCGCTATTATTAATCTTGATGGATATAAAGTTCCTATTATTAACACTATTAAGAACTTTGAATATCTTAATGCTACTCAAAAACAACAGTTAGAACAAGAAGTTAATGGATGACATATAGCTAATTCTGCAGTAAATACTAGTAAACAAGCTTTATACAATAAAGCTCTTAATTTATCTAAAGCTAATGTTAAAGACCAAATTAATCATTTAACTAATTTAAGTTCAGCTAACAAAACTTACTTTAATGGATTAATTAATGCTAGTCATTTAGCAACTAATTCACCTTTAGATAGTAATTTAACTCAACCATTAAACAAAGCTAAAGTAGCTAATACTATTAGTGGTTTAAATAATCTTGATTCTAGTGTTATTCAAGGATTTATAGATCAATTAAAAACTTCAAACAATAATGATCAAGTATTAGCTAATGCTAATACTTTAGCTAATGAATATACTAAATTACAAACAGTATTAAATCAAGCTCAAGATATCAAAACTCAAAACTTACCTAAATACCAGTATGCTTCTACAGGAACTAATGGTGCAAAAACTATTTTTGATAATGCTTTAGATGCTGCAAACAGAGCATTTACCAACCAAAAAGGTAATAATAATTCTTTAACTGCAGTTACTAAATTATTTAATGATTTAACTAATGCAATTGAAGGATTAAATGGAGTAGTTGCTCAAAGTCAAAACGCTTTAAAAGAAGCTATTGCAAAAGCAACCGATTATAATGATTCACTAACAGATTATCCTAATATCAAAAAACATCTTACTGAAGCTATTAATCAAGCAAAAGCTGTAGAAGATTCAGATAATCCTGATACTTTAAATAAAGCTACTAAAGCTTTAAATGATGCATTAGAAAATGCTAAAAATACCACTAATAGTGCTAGTGAATTAAAAGATACTATTACTAAAGCTTTAGATGAAGTTAATAATGTTACTGATCCAACTATTAAACAAAATCTTACTGATGCAATTCATAATGCTCAAAACGCATTAGATAATACAAATCCTAATGCTAGTGAGATGAATCAAGCTAACCAAGCTCTTAAAAATGCTTTAAATAATAGCTTACATCAAGATGCATTAAACAATTTAAATGATGCTATTAATCAAGCTAAAGCTTTGAATAATACTATAGGAGATGTTGCAGGAGTAAAAAGCAATAATTTTGATAATGCTTTAAGAGCTGCAGAAGCAATAAATAATTCTAGTTCTACTGATGCTATTAATCAAGCATTAACCAACTTAACTCATGCTAATACAGCTACAAGCGATAACATTGAAGCTAAAAGAGCTGCTTTAGCTAATGAAGTTAATGGTTTAACTCATATTAGTGCTGCTATTAAAGCTCAAATTAAAAATTATATTAATAAACCTGCTACTAGCTTACCTGATGCTGTAAGTGCAGTAAATAATGCTAAAGAGTTAAATAATGCATATAATGATTTAAATAATATGATCAACTCTGCTAATAGTGCTAAAGCTACAGCTAACTATACTCAAGCAAGCACTAACACTCAAGATGCATTAAATACTGCTATAACTGATAGTCATCCTTATGTAACTAATGGAGTAGGTAAAGTTGCAGATACTAGTCATTTACCTTCATTAACTCATGCTTTAGATACTGTAAAAAATATTACAGATAAAATTGATACTGCTATTAAAGGATTAGATGGAAATAGCAGAATCTTAAGTGCTAAAGATACTTTAGCTAACACTATAGCTAATGCAGAAGCTAAATTAAATACTAATGGATTAAATAATTATCCTAATTTACAACATCAGCTTGAACAAGCAATTAATACTGCTAAACAAGTATTAAATTCACAGAATTTAAATGATATTAATCAAGCCAATACTAATTTAACTAATGCAATGACTAATAGTGATAAGAATTTAGCTGCTGCTAAAACCTTATCAGCTACAATTGCTAAAGCTAATGAAACTTTAAGTAATTTATCACCTAATATTGCTTCAGAATTAACCAATGCTATAAATAACGCTAAACAAGCGTTAAATGAAGCAAATGCTAATAGCAATAGCTTACAAACAGCAGATCAAACTTTAAATAATGCTATTACTAAAGCTATTGATGATCAAGCAGCAATGGATAATGCTAATGCCTTAGATAAAATTAGACAAGCAATTAATCAAGGTCAATATTTAACTGATTCAATTAATAATTCAGGATTAAATGATACTAATACTATTAATGGTAATTTACCTACAGTATTAGCTAATGCTAAAAATGCATTAGCTAATGATGCAGATAATACCAATGCATTAAATGCTGCTACAAAAGCTTTAACTGATGTTATACCTGTAGCTGTAGAAAGATTTGTTAATAGTGCTAAAGAAGCATTAAATAATGCTATAACCAAAGCTCAAAGCGTTAAATCAACTATTGATACTAATAATACAACTAACAATCCTGAATTATCTAAATTATCTGATGCATTAGCTTCAGCGTTAGCTAATGCTCATACTGCTATTACTGAAGGTAATCCAGTGACTATAGCTGAAAATGCTAAAACATTAAAATACTTAGCAGATCAATCATTAGCAGATAATGGATTAATTCATGCTATAGAAAATGCAACAAATTATGCAAATACCACTTTAACTCCTAGTGATAATCCTGAGCAATATAATTCAATTAAAGAAACCTTAGAAAATGCAATCAATGCTGCTAAAGCCGTATTAGATGATCCTAGTTCTACTGCAGATCAAATAAATCAAGCAACTAATACTTTAAATCAAGCATTAGAAGCATCAAAAGCAGCTAAAGCTGAGCAAGATGCTTTAGCTTTAAAAGAAGCAAAAAATAAAATAAATACTGCAATTGATAATGCTAAAAAAGCTATTGCTACTATTGGAAATAATCCAGTATTAGGAGATTTACCTACAGCACTAACTAATGCTGAAAATGCATTAGATGATTCAAATAATCCTGCTTATAACAATACTAATAAGCTAAATGATTTAACTCAAGCATTAAATGAAGCTACAGAAAAAGCTTTAGCTGATAATGCTAAATACTTACACGATCAAGCATTACAAAATCTAAAAAATACCTTAGATCAAGCTAATAACGATGTTCCAAACATTCATAATGCTACTATTAAACAACAATTAAATGATGCTATAACTAAAGCAAATGCAGTTTATAATAATCCTAATAGCTCTACTGAAGCTATTAATGAAGCTAATAGTACTTTAACTAATGCTTTAGATCATGCAAAAAATCTTGATCAAGCATTAAATAACTTAGAACATCAAATTGCTATTGCGAATAATTTAAATCATATTATTGGAAATAATGGTTTAAAATCTAATGATTTTGATCAAGCATTAGCTACAGCTAATAATGTCAATAACCCTAATAGTACTATTGAAGAAGTTAATAATGCTTCAGCGGCTTTAGAACAAGCAAACAATAAAACTGAAACTAATGTTATTGCTTATAAACAAGCTACAGTAACTAAGATTCAAGATTTAACTCATATTAATAATGAGTTAAAAAATCATTATATAGATCAAGTAAATAATACTGATACTACTATTGATCAAGTTAATACTGCATTAGCTAATGCAACTAAGTTAGATGAAGCATATAAAAAACTTAAAGATGCTTTAACTACTACATATGACTCTAATATTGCTTCAAACAACTATACTCAAGCAACTAATCAAAATGTTTATACAGATGTAGTAAATAAAACCAAAGCTAAATACTTAGATAATAATTCATTATTAGGTAAAGCTTTTGAAACAGATACTGATACTACAGTTAATAATATTAATGATGCTATAGATGCATTAAATAATGCTTATCATCAACTTAATGGTGAGCAAAATATTGCTAATAGTTTAAGAGATTTAAATAATGCTTTAGATCAAGCTAAAGATTTACATACTGAAATAGCTACTAATCCTTTATATAGTGATATAGCAAGCACTTTACAAAATGCAATTGATAAAGCAAATGATAGTTTAACTTCAGTTAATGTTCAAGCAATTAATAATGCTACCAAAGAATTAACTAATGCTATTAATGATGCTAAAGAAAATAGCTTAAAAGCTCAAATTAATAAAGCTAAAGAAGTGTTAAATGATACTTTAGCTAATAATCCTTTATATGCTAAAGTTAAACAAGAGTTAAATAAAGCTCTTGAAAAAGCTAAAACTGTATATTCTATACCAAATAATGCTAATAATGATTATGAGGAAAGTAAAACATTAGCTGAAGCAATTACTAATGCATTAAATAACAAAAACTTAATTGATGCAACTAATGCATTAAATAATGTTGTAGAAAAAGCTAAAGAAGCAGTAAGTAAATTAAGTGATCCTATTTATCATTCAGTAGTAGATACTTTAAATAACGCTTTAACTGAAGCAAATGATGTATTAACTAATAATACTGATGCTAATAACCCTAGTGATATTAATAATTTAAATAATGAAACTAAGAAATTAACTGATGTATTAACTAAAGCTTTAGCTGATGCTAAAGCAATTAATCTTGCTCATCAAAAAGAATTAGCAAATAATGCAATTAATGCTTTAACTCACATTGATAATACTTTAAAAGATCAATTTAAAAATCAAGTAGCTACAGCAGATAATGTTGATAGTGTATCAAGCATTTTAAATAACGCTCAAGCATTAGATGGTGCTTATGGTGATTTAGCTGATAGTTTAGCTAAAGCAGATAACGCTAAAACTACTATTGCTTATACTCAAGCAACTAATCAAGATCTTTTAAATAATGCAATTAATAATGCTAAAACTAATTACCTAGATTCTAATAACTTAGGTACTAAAGATAATATTGCTGAAGTTAACAAACAAGTTCAAGCAATTAATGATGCAATTGATGCATTAAATGGTGATGAAAAATTAAAAGCTGATAAAGCTAAAGCTTTAGAAGAATTAAATAATTTAACTTACATTAATAATGCTCAAAAAGTAGCTTTAGGTAATAAAATTAAATCTGCTTTAACTACTGAAGATGTTGAAACTCAGTTAGCTAATGCTAAAGCAGTTAATGAAGCTATGAAGCAATTAGCTGAAACAGCTACTATGGTAAATAACTTCAAAGATACTAATAATAACTATAAATTTGCTACAACTAGCGATCAACAAGAATTAGATAAAGAATTAAATTCTGCTAATAGTTTAATTAATAAAGATACTGGAGCTGCAATAGTTGATCCTAATGCTATTAATCAAATTAATAGCAATTTAAATACTGCTTATACTAAAGCAGATGCTTCAGGTAAAGAATTTATTGATAACATCAATAAATCTATTGCTTCTTTAGGTGGAATATTATCTGAAAATGCAATTAAGAAATTACAAGATATAGCGGTTGATCAACCTAATAGAGATAGTGCTATTTCATTTAAAGACGAAGCAAGCAATGTTGCAGTTGCTGCAACTAATTTAGCTCATCAAAGTCAAAAACTAAAAGATACTGTTGATTCTAGTGAAAGTATTAAAATCTTTGACACATATAACAAAGTTGATACAGATGTTAGAAGTAAATTAGAAGCTGAAACTAATACCGCTAAAGAATTATTAAATAACTTAAATGATCCTAACTTCACTGATAAAAATGATGTTATTACTAAGATTAAACAATTAACTAAAGCAAATGATAGTATTATTAATTCTTTAGGAATGCTAACAGCTCCTAAATTCCCTGCAGCAAGTAGAATTATTGCTTCAGAAGTTTTATCTTTAGAAGATAAAAAAGCCTTTGTTAAACAAATCTTTGATATTAGCGAAGATCAAGATCCATCAAATATTGCAATCCAAGTTAAAGCAGTATTACAAAAAGCCTTTATTAAATCTAAAGAGATACTTCAAAACTCAATTGCAACTAATTCATATTTAGAAAACTATAAACAAATTAATCCTGAAGGATTTAAACAATTTGAAAATAATTTAAATAATGCAACATTAGATGATAATTCTACAGCTGCAGTTGATGATAATATCTTTAGTATTTACAATAAAGCAATTGTAGATGATGCAAAACAAAATGCATTAACCACTATTGCAAATAGCAATAATTTAACTCCTAGTGTTAAAGAATCATTAACTTCAATGGTTAATAACATTTCAAGTGATAATATTAATACCAAAGTATTAAAAGAAACAACTTTAAATGATATTAATACTATAGCAACTCATACTAAAGATTTAAACGATGTTTATGGACCATTAATTACTAAAGTTAATCAAGCAATAGCTGCTAAAGCTACAATTAATTACACTAATGCTTCAAGTGATTTAAAAACTAACTTAGATAATATCTTAAGTGATATTGAAGCTAATTTATTAGATAATAAACTAGGTAAATTAGATTACTCAGAAGCTAATATAACTACTATTAAAGCTAAATATAATGCTTTAACTACTGCAATAGATGCATTAAATGGTCAAGAATTATTAGATAATAGTATTAAACAAGCTAAAATTGATCTTCAACATCAATATCTAGATCAAGTTTTAACTAATAAATTTATTAATCAAATTGATCATTCTACTTCTAGTGCTGAGGTAGAAAATATCTTAACTCAAGCAAATAACTTAAATGATGCTTATAAACAATTGTTAGATCAAGTTAATAGAGTTAAACAATTAAAAGCTAATAATGATATTAATTGAACTAATGACACTTCAGGTAATAAAGCTAAAATAGAAGATATATTACAAAATACTTTAGCTAATTATTTAACTAATAGTTTAGGAACTAGTGAAGATATTAATCAAGTACATTCATTAACTCAAGATTTAATGAATGATATTAATAACTTATCTGCTAGTGGTTATAAAGATCAAAATAAAGAATTAATTAATAGTTTAACTAACATAAGTAATAGCTTAAAAGAACAATATAACAATCAAATTACTAATGCAACTACTGCAAATCAAGTAGAAACAACAGTAAATGATGCAGAAACTACTAACCAAGATTATGCACCATTAACTAAAGCTTTAAAAGATGCTAAAGCAGTAATGACTACTCCTTTATTTACTGATGCTAATGATGTAGCAAAACAAGCATTAACCAACATTGTTGATCAAGTAATAAATAAAACTTCAGATAATACTAATATTGTTCAAGATGATTTAGGTAATATTAATAAATACAACGCTAATAGTATTAATACTGATGCTAAAGCCATTGAAGATGCAATTAAGAATCTTGATGGAAATATTCGTCCTGCAATTAAACAAGGATTAAATAATGAATTAACTAAAGCTAAAGACTTTATTAATTCATTAAAAGATAAATTCCATAATAATCCAATTAATAATATCGTTAATAATTTACCTGATGTTATTTCTAAAGTTGAAAACGATTTAGCTAATAATGATGTAAGTGCTAAAGATTATTTAGATGATATTGATCAATTAAAAGATGCATTAAATAATGCAATTGCTAATAATCATGCATTAATTAATAATGAAAATGATTTAGCTAATACTATTAATCAAGCTAAGGAATTAGCTAACCAATTAACTAATAGTCCTTTAGCTAATGATACTAATGTAGTTAAAGCATTAAATGATGCTATTGATCAAGCAACTAATACTTTAACTAACTCAGATGATTTAAATAATGTTGCTAAAGCAAATGATGATTTAACTAAAGCAATAGCTAAAGCTAAATTAGATCATGTTATTAATCAAGCTAGTGATGATTTAGCTCATAAATTAAATAATTTAACACCTGAACAAAATCAAGCATTAACTGATGCTATTAACAATGCTAATAATGTTTCAAATAATGCTAATTCTTCAACAGATCAGTTAAATAATTCAGCAAATAACTTAGAACATTCATTAGCTAAAGCTAAAGCTCAAGATGCAATTAATAACGCTAATAAAGTAATTGATCAAATTAATAATGATATTAATAACTTACCAGCAAATGATCAAGAAGCAATTAAGCAATTAACTAATAATTTAAAAGATCAAATTGATCAAACATCAAATGATTTAACTAATAATGCTAATAACAGCACTTTAAACAATGATGCAGCAAAATTAAATAACGATAGTGCTAATGCTTTAGTTCATAGTGCTATTATTAAAGCTAATAGCTTTAAAAATAGCTTAAAAGATAATTATCCTACTATTACTAAAGATTTAGATAAAGCAATTAATGATGCAGATCAAGTAGTTAGTGATGCTCATAGTAGTGATGAAGCTAAAATTAATGCAAGCAATAATTTAAACAATGAAGTTAAAAAATACCAAGCTACTAAGGATCTTGAAGATGCTAAAAACGCTTTAAACAACAGTTTAAATGATGCTAAAGCTTTAAAAGATGCAATAGATAATTCTAATCTTCCAGATAATGTTAAACAAGATTTAAACAATGCATTAAATCCTATTATCCAAAACAATCAAAATAATTTAGATAATGCAACCATTAACAATACTACTAGTGTTAATGATATCAAGCAATTAACTAATAAACTTAAAGACAATAAGCAAGATTTAGATGATAAATTATCAAAAATTAAAGATCAATTTAACAATCAATCAGTATTTAATGATGCTAAAAACAAACTTCAAGATGCAATTAAATACGCAAATGATGTTAAAGACTCTATTACTCGTAATAATGATCCAGTAATTGCAGATAATACTAATATTGCTAATAGCTTAAAAGATGCTATTGATCAAGCAAATAATACTTTAGATAATAGTAATAATTTAGTACCAAATGCTAATAATGCAAATGATTTAACTAAAGTAGCAGACAATTTAATTAATCAAGCTAATAAAGATAAATTAAATAGTACTATTAATCGTGCTAAAGAAGTAATTAATGATGATCTAAAAGATCTTAATAATCCTGTTTTTGATAAAATTAAACAAGATTTAACTAATAGTATCAACGATGCAACTAATGTCTTAAATGATCCTAATAGTTCAAATGATGCTTTAACTAAAGCAACAAGTGATTTAAATAATGCAATCAATGATGCAATTAATAAAATCACTCAAGAGAAAAATCACTTATTAAAAGAAGCAAGAGATAAATTAGCTAATACAATTAAAAAATCTCAAGATGCAACTCAAGGTATTACTGATCCTAAGGTATTAGGCAATTTACCAAATACCATTAAAAAAGCTAATGATATTTTAAACAATCCAAATAATCCTTTAGCTAATAACACTAATGCAATTAATAAGATGATTAACAAAATCATTGATCAAACTAAACAAGCATTAGATAATCAAGATAAAAAAGTTTTTGATACTAATGCTAAAGATCTTCAAGATAGCATTAATCAAGCTAATAATATTATTAATTCATTAAATAATAATCCTGATAAAGATAAAATCTTAGGCAATTTACCTAATGTTTTAAATAACGCAAACCAAGTTAATGATCAAATTCAAAATAAAACATTAACTCCAAGTGACAATGATAGTATTCAAAACACTATTAATGATTTAAATAACGCAATCAATAAAGCATTAAACAATGAAGCTAAAAACAAATTAGAAAAAGCTTTAGTAGATGCAAATAAAGCCCTAAAACAAATTGAACCATTTTCTAAAGCTGCTAAAGAGCTTCAAAGCACAGTTGATAATGCTAAAGATGTATTAAATAATCCTAATAGTTCAACTAAAACTTTAAATAAAACTGCAGATGATTTAATTAATACTACTAAGAAAGATTTATTAATTAATGCTAGAGAAAAATTACAAGATTTAATTAATCAAGCTAAAAAATTAATCACAGATGCTAATGGTAATAATGAAATTATTGGTTTATTACCATTTGCTATAGCAGATAGCAATAAAGTATTAACTAGTTCAAATGATTTAGATCAATTAAATAATAGTATTAATGATTTATCTAAAGCTTATGATAAATCATTAAATACTTTAAATGAGCATGATCAATTAACTAATGACTTAGATCAATTAATCAATCATGCCAAAGATTTAATTGCTACTTTAGGTAATGATAAAAGTGTTATTTTAAATCTTCCTTTAGCAACTGAAAATGCTATAAAAGTTATTTCAAATAACAACAATACAATTCAAGAACTAAAAGATAGTATTAAGAACTTAAAAGATGCTTTAGAGCAAACTCAAAAAGCCTTTAATGGATTAGTTAATGATATTGATCAAGCTAATAATGAAATCAATAAATTAAATAATCTTGCTCCTAGTTTAAAAGATGAATTTAAAAATCAAGTAGCTAAAGCTTTAGATCAAGCTCAAATTGATCAAATAGTAGCTAAAGCTAAAGGTCTAGATCAAGATTATCAAGCATTAAAAGATGCAATTAATAAAGCAATTGATTTTACTAATAGCAATAAATTTAGATTTGCTAAACCAAGCTTGAAAAATAAATTACGTGATTTAATTGATTCAGCTACTATAGATAATATAACTAATAATAATTACCAAGGATTAATCGATAGTCCTGAAATAGTAAAAGACTTAACTGATAGAATTAACCAAACCATTGATCAATTCTCAAGTATTGATGCAACCAATGGTGGATGATGAATGGTTATCTTTGGTATTTTAGGAACTACTGCTTATTGAGCTGGAGTAATTTTAGGATTTAAAAAACGTAAAAAGAAACAAGATCAATAATTAAATAACTTAAATTTATAAACAAATTATTTTAAATAAAACTAATAAAACCACCTAAATTTTTAGGTGGTTTTATATTATTAATTAATAACAAAATTAAGCTTAAATTTCATTAAATATATACAAAAATCAACATATATTTAATACTAAATAGTATAATTAAGAAATGAATAAAAATAATTTAAAAATAGTTATTTTGACATTATTAACCTTTGGATTGATTTGAATAAAATGAAACAAAAAGAAACACCAACCAGAAAATACAATTTATCAAAATGATAAATTGCCTTTTAAAATTTCCTTGTTATTAGATGCATTAAAACCAGATAATATTTTAGAAATTGACCAAAAACCTTCAAGAGTTAAAATAATGGTTAATCAAGCTGATATTATAGATTTAGATGCTATTAAAAAGCTTAAAGGTATAAGAGGAGTATTTTTAAAAAGTGATAGTATCACACTAGTTTTTGGTGAATATTCACAAGTTATTGCAAAGGAGTTAAGTAATTATGTTAAATAAAAAGTATCAAGTTATTTTAGATAATTTATTAGATGTATCAGATAATGATTCATCTATTTTTACTAAAGTAGATAATAAAGATTTTTTTGATATAACTAAATTATTTGGTTTAGAAAAAACCAAAGCCTTAATTAACTCAAATGAAATAACTTATAGTGTTTTTGATCAATATCATGCTAATTTAATTACTCAAGCTCAAGAATTAACTACTTTTGAGCAATTACAAGATTTTATTAACCAAAATAAAAACGAGTTTATTAATCAAGAAATTAAATTTGATAATTTTGATCAAACCAAAAACCAAGTAGTAGATTTATTAGCTAAAAAACTTAACCAAAACAACTTAGTATGAAAAATTTTAAACAATAAAGTTAACAACATTTTAGATCAAACTAATATTTGAGCTTTACATGTTGGATTTATGTTTATTACTTTTAGAAAAAATGATCGCACTATTTATGCTCCTTTATTTTTCAAAAAGGTAAATATTATTTTTGAAGATGGTAAACCTAGTTTACATTTTTATGATGAAATTGAAATGAATGAAAAACTATTTTACTATCTTAAAAATCAAGGATATGAATTTCCGTTTAATATGAAACCTGGAGTGCAAAAAATTTCTGAAGTGGTATGAGCATTTAAGAACAAGTTCCAAAATGCTTATCAAATGCCTAACACTATTTTGCAACCATTTAGTAATCAAGTAGCAACTTTAGTTAATAATAAAGAAATTAAATTTACTCCTGGAATAGTTGTTGGTTTATATCAATCATTCAATGGTCATGCACGTAATAGAATGAAAGAAATCATTGAAAAGAATGAACTTGATTCTATTATTGAGGTTGAATTTAATAAAAATAAATATAAAGACAAAATTAATAAATGAATCTATAACCCTAAATTATCATTGTTTAAGATTGCTGAATCTAACTTATCACAAGATAAAGCAATTTTAAGCTCATTAAATCAAAACACTGTTATTTGAGGACCTCCTGGAACTGGTAAAACTCAAACAATTGCTAATATTTTAACTAACATTTTAATCTTTGATAAAAATGTTTTAGTAGCTTCACAAAAAAAAGCTGCTTTAGAAGTTTTAAAAACTAGATTAGATCAATTAAATATTTTTGCGTTATTTATTTTAACTAATAAAGAAATGCGTAAAGATTCATTTTATCAACCAATTCAAAAATATATTGAATTAATTGAAAATTTTGATTCTGCTAGTGAAATCGAACATTCACCAAACATCAATTCTGAAGAGTTGGATTTTATTTCTCAAAGTAGTGAATATTTAAATATCCCTACTTCTAAACAAGCACTAGAAGCTTATTATTATCTATCAAAGCACAAACCTGATTTTGATTTTGAAAAAGATATTGATTTTATTATTAATTTACCTAAGAAAATCAAATATCCCTCAGGAACTTTTAAAGGTAATACCGCTAAAGAATTAATTAAACGCTCAAATATCAAATACTTCCCTTTTACTTCTAAATACTTTGAATTAAAACGAATGGGAAAACAAATTGATGGTGAATTAAAAGGATTTAAAGGTGATTTACAAGAATTAATTGATCTTTTAAGAGAAGGATCAAATAATTTACCTTTAAGTGATGAGAAAAATCCATTTAATTATTTAAATAAATTAATTAAATTAAACAAAAGAGTTAATCGAGATTTAGTAGTTGCTGATCAAGAAGTGGTTAAAAACATTATTCTTGAACGTGTAGTTGCAAAAATTAAGCAATTTGATCCTGAAACTAAAGAACTATTTTCAGATTTTGTTAAAAGTGCAAGAATGCTTAATCTTGAGCCTCATCAATTTATTAAAAAATACCTTAAGATAATTAATATTCTTTATCCTATTATTATTACTACATTAAATACTGATTTATCACATTATTCAAAAGAAGAATTTGATTATGTAGTATTAGATGAAGCAAGTCAGATCTATATTGAACAAGCATTACCAATTTTATACTTAGGTAAAATTAAAATCATTTCAGGTGATGTACAACAAATGCGTCCAGTAAATTGATTTGGAAATCATATTTATGATAAAAGTGTCTTTGGTAATGTTGAATCAATTTTAGAATATGCTATTTCTTTAGGTGTTCATCAAATTTTATTAGATAAAAACTATCGTTCTAATCATGCTGAATTAATGACTTTCTCAAGTAGATTCTTCTACGATTCAAAACTTGATGTCATAGATACAGCTAAAACAGCAACATCAAAACCAATTGAATTAATTAATATTGATGGTCAATGAGAATCAGGAATCAATAAAAATGAAGCTAAAGAAGCTATTAGATTAGTAATTAATAACCTTGAAAAATATAACAAGATTATTTTATTAGCTTTTAACTCAAAACAAGCTAATTACATTATTGATATTATTTATAAAAAATTCCCTCGATTAGAAAATGCAATTAATAATAAGAAATTATTAGTTAGAAACCTAGAAAATATTCAAGGAGATGAAGCAGATTTAGTTATTGTTACTTTAGCTTATGATAAAACTACTAGATTAGCAAATACTTATGTATGTAAAGCTAATGGTAGAAATGCATTAAATGTTGCTATTTCTAGAGCTAAAGAAAAAATGATTGTAATTAAAACTATTAAAGCTGATCAAATTGTTAAAACTACTGAAATTACAGAAGATTTAAAAACATTTAGAAATTGATTAAAATTCTTAGAAATGAATCAAGAACAGAAAAATAAAATTCTTAATAATGTCTTTAAACATAATTCAACTAATGAATTTTTATTAGCTAATAAAAATAATTGGTTTAATGAAATGGTTTATAACAAAATAGCTCCTTTAATTGCTAATGAACCTAATGCTGAGTTATTTAAAAACTATACTGTAGGATCAGTAGTAATTGATTTAGTAATTACTTATAATAAAAAACCTTATAAATGTATTATTTTTGATAACTTTAATTATGGAAATAACATTGAAAATTATGCTTTATTAAGAGATAAGATTCGTTTCTTAAAATCTAAGAAATATGATATTGCTGTATTTAATCCAATTAGCTGAATTAAATACCAAAACCGTATTGCTAGATGATGTTCTTACAACAATTATGCTTCATTCAACAAAGATAATTTAAATAATCATACAAGCTCATACTTCATTAACAAAGAATCAATTACATATCAAACCTTAGAAGAAAGTCTTTTAGGAGTTGAAAAAGAATTTGATGCTTTAGGTAAAACCAAAGTAGTAAAATTAAAAGACAAAAACGTTAAAATCAATGGTAGTAACCCTAAAGGTTTAACTCAAACCAAAGTTATTGAAGTGGTAGAAAACGATAGTGTTACAATTGATTTAACCACCAATGATAACACTATTAATAAATAATATGAAAACAACCCAATTACTGAAAGTACTTTCAAGTGATGTTAAATTAAAATTAATCATCCACTTATATTCTTGTAAATTACACGAATGTGATGTTAGTACTTTTGTTTCATTACTGAATGAAAAACAAGCTAATATATCTAAGCATTTAAGTGATCTTAAACGCTTAAAAATAGTTAATACCATTAGACAAGACAAACATATTTTTTACTACATTGAACCTTCATTCAAAGATCAATATCAACCTTTATTAGATGCTTTGATTAAAATTCAACATTTAGAGAAGTATGAATGCGAATGTGCCTTATAACAAAAAACACATCACTTAGGTGATGTGTTTTATTTTGCGATTAAGCAGTAGGTTGGGTTGATGAGTTTAATCATTGAGTCATAAATGAATAAAGGGTAGTGATGTTGTTATCAACTACTACAATAGCAGTTACTGCTTGTGATAGAGTTAATCCGTTGATGTAGTTTCTTGAATTTGGTTTAGCAAATACTCCATTATCTTTATAAACTTCTTCAACAGTTGATTTAATTTGTTTGATTGTTGCACTAATTAAAGGACTAGCAGCAGTTATAGCTTTTTGGTAATCACTTTCATTAATAGCTCTATATCTTGATCTATTGTATCCTACAAGTCATAATATTTCACTTTTCATAGAAGTTACAGTTTCGTTATATGTTGTTAAATATTCACTATTTAAAACATTAACATCTGCTTTCATTTTTTCAATTAATGCAAGCGTGTCTGCTTTATTTTTTTCTAAGGTAGCAATAGTTTGCTCTAAATAAGTAATATATTGTTTTGCACGATCAACCGCACTTTGTTTAGCTGATATTTTAATAAACGCAAGTCAGCTTGTATCTTTTTTAGCTTCCTCTAATTCTTTTTCTTTATCTGGTAATGTATCTTTTTCATTTTTTAATAAGTCTTTATTATGGTTGATCATTTTGTCAAATGAAGTTTGTAGATCAGGATTTTGTCTTTCAACTTCTTTTAATAAAACAACATTCTTTAATTTATTTTCTAAATTTGATTTATCTTGTTTTGCTAAAGCATCTAATTCATTTGTAGCTGCTACAATTGCATTATAATCTTTTGCTGCTTCAACTAAAGTTGTTAAAGCTTGGTGTTTTGCTTTAATGTCAGCAATATCAGTAGCTAAATCAGTATTATAAACATCAATAATTTCAGTTTGAACTGTAGATAATAATTGTTTAGATGTAGCTAATTGAGTTTCTAATAATTGATTAATGGTATTTATTGCATCGTTTAAGTCAGTTATACCTTGTTTTAAGCTGTTAAAATCATTATTTTGATCAATATAGTTATCAGTATATTTATCAATTAAATCTTTAAGTGGTTGTAAGGTATCTGCAAGATAGTAAGTTTTATTAGCTTCATAAAATTCATTAGCTTTATCTCTAGCTTTTTTAACAAGTTGCTTAATATTACCATCTATTGAAGCTTTGATTAAACTTAATTGATTAAATAATCATTCATAATTAGTTTTTTGAAGCATCGTATTATTAACGTTTGATACAGAAGTAAAAATTGATTCTAATTGATCAAAAGTAGGTTTAGCTTTAGCTTCTGCTGAATTAGGTTGATTATTTTGTTCTAAAGTAGCTTTTAAGCTTTGAATTAAACTAGATACTAAATCTTTTAAATCTTTTGTATAAGTAGTTAGCAATAATTGATAATTAGCTTTAGTATTAGCATAATCTTTATCTTGCATATTAGCTGTTAGATCGTTTATTATGCTATCTAAATTGCTTAAGCTATTTGCTTGATCAGGATGTTTTTGTTTAAATTGTTCAATTGAAGCTAATGATTTTTGTACTTCTGTATTTAAATCAGCATTCATTTGTTCAATAGTAGCTAATTTTTGATCAATTTTAGTTGCTAAATCATCTAATAAATTATTAATATCACGTTTTTTACTAATTAAATCACTATTTGTATCTAAATTAATTTCTAATAATTGTTGTTTAATAGTTGCTAAATCAACTAAATAATCTTTAGTTAAATCGCTTGGTAATTTAGCTAAAACTTGATCTTTTTTAGCAGTTAATTTTTGATATACATCTTTATTTTCTTCTCTTAATAAATTAACTTTAACTACTTCTTGAGCTAAATTAGAAGTAGATTGAGTTAAATCAACATATGAAGAATTAGCATTTAATTCTTTAGCTCTAGCTAATAAAGAAGCTAAATCTTGATTGTATAATCCATTAACTACTTGTTCTGCTTTTGTAATTTCTTCTTGAAGTTTATTCAACTGAGTTTGTTTTAAGTTGGTTAAATCAACTTGAGCTTTGTTTAGTAATTGTTCTAGTTGTTGCATTGCATCATTAGTAGCTTCTAGGGTTGAATTTTTTTGAACATCCAATGCTTGAAGTTTATCATTTAATGATTTTGCTAATTCTTGTGCAAGATAATTAGCAATAGCAAAATCTTTAGCTTTAGTAGCTAAAGTTTGATAATCATTGTACGCTTTAGCTTTATTGCTAATAGTTTGTTCTAATTCTTGTTTTGCTTGGGTTAAAGTTGTTTTTTGATTATTTAATACATCTAAAGTTGCATTATTGCTTGGAGCTTGTTGTTTTAAATTTTGATATTTATCTAAGTCATTTTTTGATAAATATTCATTAGTTAATAAAGGTTTGATAGCTTCAAGTAATTGATTAACCATTTGGGTTAATGATGTTTTAGTATTGTTGTATTCTGATACTAAACTATTGTATTTGGTACTTAATTTTTCAAAATCATTTTCATTGTTTAAACTGTTTTTTAAATCATTGACTTTATCTTTAGATAATAAAGCTAATTCCTCAGGTTTTTTAGATAAAAATGTATTGATTTTATCCTTTAATTCTTTAATTTTACTATTATCTACCTGTGGTTTGGTTTCATTACAAGCTACTGCTATTGTACTAGCAATAGCCATGCTTGAAGTACTTGAAAGTACTAATAAAAACTTACTTATCTTTCTCATAATTATAAATTATATATATATATATATAATGTTGAAAATAGTTATAAAACATGCTCTAATTTTATGGAAATTTACACATATAATCCCTAATTTTCTTAGTTAAAAGAAAAACACATCACAAGTGTGATGTGTTTTATTTATAGTAAGCAATTTTACCTAAAATACAAGGTTTATCTGCTCCTGTTGCAGAAGGTAAATTACCCGGAAGATGATTGAATGTTAAATAACCTAAAATAGCAAAAGCAATTGCTTCTTTAGCATCAGGATTTATATTTAGCTTACTACTTGAATACACTTTAATAGGATTTAATAATTTCTTTAAATGATTAACTAAAGTGCTATTGCTTGCTCCTCCACCTGAAAGATAAACTTGGTATTTAGTATCAGGTTGGATAATAAATTGTTTATAGCTATTAGCTATAACCAAAGCAGTAAAATAAGTTACACTAGCAACAAAATCATACTTATCAACATTGGGAAACAAGGTTAATAATTGGTTAAAAAAGTTAATAGAATATTTTTCTCTACCAGTAGATTTAGGTGGGATTAAATCATAATAATTATCATTTAATAAATATAAAATCATTGAGTGATTAATTTTACCTAAAACAGCAATATCACCATTAGCATCATAATCTAAGTTAAAAAAGTGTTTAACAGCTAGATCTATTAATACATTACCTGGACCATTATCAAATGCAAAACAAGATTGAGGATCGTTATTTATTACTGAAACATTAGAAATTCCGCCAATGTTTTGGAATAATAAAACTTTATTAGTTTGATGAAACAAAAGTCATTCAGGACAAGGAACCAAAGGAGCTCCTTGACCATTATTGGCTATATCACTAGGTCTAAAATCACCAATTACATTTAATTGAGTTAATTGACTTAAAACACTAATATCACCTAGCTGTAAAGTACTTTTAGTTTCAGAGTCTTTAGGATCAATTAAATGATAAATGGTTTGACCGTGAGAAGCAATGAAGCTAATTTGATCTTTATTAAGATCAAATTCCTTAATAAATTGATTAACTTGATTAGCATAAAAGATTGCAAGTTCAAAATTTAATGAACATAAATCTCTAGCATAAATTAAAGAATTAAAAGATTTTAAAATCTTATCTTTTAATTCTTTGGGATAACTATAAGTTTTAAAAGCTAACAATTTAGTTTTAATATTAGATGAAGAAGGATGAATTTCACAATAAGCAACATCTAAACCATCACAACTTGTACCACTCATTAATCCTAATGCATAAGTTTTATTTATCAAATTTAAACCTTTCTAAAGGTTTAACCAAATCTAATAACATAACTTCATCTGGATGAATTTTAGCTACTAGGTTTTTACCTAAATCAACATTATCACAATCTTTAAGTACAATTTGTAATTCTCCTTTATATTGAGCATAATTAGAATTACAAATTACTACATCACCTTTATATAACTTTGTAGGTGTATTATTTGGTTTAAAATCATAATTTTTATATTTAACTCTAGAAGCAGTAGATCTAATAAAATATTCATTAGTATCTCCACGTCTAAAATGATGATTTAAAAATAAGATTTCATTATCTAAATCAGTATTATTAACTAAAGATTCTTTAGTTAATCTAAATGATTTATATTCACTATCAATCATACTTAAAGCTTTTAATTCATCTTCATTTGCAAATGAATTACCAATAATAACATCATCAATTAATTCTGTAGCATAAAGTAATTTAGTTTGAGCTACAATATCTAAATCTCTACATATTTCCATTGAGCATAATCCATGATTTAACTCTCAAGGACCTATGCTAGCATTATTTGAAGTAACAAAAGCTGCAGTTTTGATGTAGTTTTGTTTAAATTTAGCTGTAATTTTGGTAAAAAATTCATATGATAAACCAGTATATCTTTGAGGATAAAAATTATGACTAGCTCATAATTTTGATTTCTTTGGATGATAAGAAAGTATATTATCAAAATACTTATTATCATTTGAAATATTAATTTCAATGATTAAATCTTGCTCATTGAAAGTCATATCTGCTTCTTTTTTACCATCAAATCCCATATCTAATCTAATGCCATCAGCTTTTAATTGTTTAAAGAAAGTTAAATCATTGTATGATGCATTAAATTGATCAAAGACTCTAGGATTAACATCTAAAATTACTATCATATTTTTGCTATGAATATAATCATTGATTGATGAAAAAGTTTGAATTAATTGTTCTTTAGATTCTTTAGCACTTAATAAACAAGAAAATACTCGTTTAAAACCATATTTTGCAGCAGTATCAATATAAGCAATTATTTGATTGTAATCTTGTTTTTCTGGATAAATTGAAATACCTAACATTTTGTTCCTTTGTTATTATTGTTGTTAAATTTAGCTTCTTTTAGTTTTTTAGTTTTATGTTCTTTTCATTTGTTTCATCGTTCAAGAAATACAGCAGTTCATATTCCAAAAAAGAACATACAAGGATAAGAGGTAGCGTATAAAGTGATATTAAAATTGACCTTAGCTATAACCATTGGCAATCCAATAATAAAAATTAATAAAAATGGTCCAAGTAAGAAAATTCAAGTTTTAATTTTAGCAAATATTAAAGTATGTGTATTTAAGTAATTAGCAATTAAATAACTAATGGTTAATACTGCTATTCAAGAGATATAAATATATCATTCAATCATTATTTATCCTTAAGAAGCAGAAACACCTTTAAATCTATTTCTTATAGATCTAGATTTAAGTTCTTTAGTTACTTGTTCTCTAATTTCTTTAGCATCATATTCAAGGTTAGCTTTTTTAGCTTCTTCAATTCTTTCAGTAATTACCATTTCAATTTCTTCTTTAAGCATTTTATTGTCATAAAGTTTAGCAAATGGTAATCAAATTAAAGCACTAATAGCCATTAAAACAAAAGTTAATACTAAAGCTTTTCAATCTAAACCAGTTGATAAAAATGCACCAACAGGAGTTGGTAATGTTCAACCAACTAAGTTAATTGGGGTTGCTACAATATTAAATTTTAAAGCTAAGAATGATACAGTTCCTAAAGCTAAAGGACTTAATATCGCAGGAATAGCTAAAATCGGATTTAATACTAATGGATAACCAAAGATAATTGGTTCATTAATATTAAAAATACCAGGTAGAATTGAAGGATAAGTTACAGAACGAATGTATTTACTTTTAGCAATTAATAACATTACAATAATTAATCCAAAAGTAGCTCCAGCTCCTCCAATTCAAACAAATCATTGGAAAAATGGTTCAACAATAATGTTTGCACCATCTTTAACGTATAATTGTGAAAGTTTTAAACTTTGTTGTAAGGTTTGGTTTTGAGCTAAAGCAATTAATCAAAATGGTCTAGCTAAAGAACCTATAACTGCAAGTCCATGAACCCCTGCAATTCATAATAGCATAACAAAGACAACTACTACAAAAAATCCAAAGTAGTTATTACCAGCAAAAATTGATTGTAATGGTGAGAATAAGAAGTTCATATAACTATGAATATCAAATTTACCTAAGTTAAAAATTAAAGCTGCAGGTATCATCACAAATAACATTGGAATTAAAGCGTTAAATGGTTTTGCAACTACACTTGGGACACTTTTTGGTAGTCTTATTGTGATTTTGTATTTAATACAAAATCTAAACATTTCAACTGAAGCTATAGCAATGACAAAACCACCAAAAATAGTTGCAGTACCAAAGCTTCCAGTAGTAAATGATGGATTACCTATAGTTTTATAAGTAGGTCCAACAATTGACATTAAATAAGCAATAATAGCAATTAATACCGCTTGTTGATCATCTAATTTATAGGATTTAGCTAAACTTCGTGCAACTCCTATAACTGCAAAAAATCCAAGCATTGGGTATGTTAATCGATATGGTAAGATCAATAATGAGGCATATCTACCGTTTTGAATTGGTAATAATACATTAACTCCTAATGTATTATTTTTCCCAATTGGGAAAAAGAATATAAATAAAAAGGTTGAACCAATTAATAAAATTGGAATAGTTGAAATCATTCCATTTCTAATTGCTTCAATATAGCGGTTATTACCTAATTTAGCCATAATTGGCATAAATGTATGCTCAACTGATTGGAAAAATTTAGTCATTCCGCTAGTGAATGCGTTTTTAGCGTGCATTATTCCTCCAATACTTTTGCTATATTTGTTAATAATTTATTAGTTCCTAATGGTGAATATTCAGCCATTGAAATTTGATAAATCTTTTTATTTCTTGAACTTGCAATTTCTTGCATTTGTTCAAATTTATGTTTGATTTGAGGAGCAACAAGCAAGATATCAAAATCTTTATCATATTCATCAATTTCATTTGCACCAATAGCATCAGCACTAAAATTGTTGATATTCAGCTTTTTTGCTTCTTTTTCTAGTGCTTGAATCAGCATAAATGTGCTCATTCCACCAGAACAAATTAATAGTATTTTCATTATGCACTAACCTTTCTTTTACTAATAATATAAATAGTTAGTTTGTTAATTAATAAAACACCTACTATTGCAAAATAAACAAACACTACTGATAAAAGACTATATTTAATAACAGTATTAGTTGCTTGAGCAATAGCTAAAGAATCTTTAGCAATTATTTGTCCATTAGATGCTAAATCTAATGGTGTTGTAGTTTTATAACTAAAAGCACTATAAATGACAACTACTACACTTACTAAAGTTAATAATCCACCATAAATTAAGGTGTATAAGTTGCTTTTTTGTTTTACTGCTTCTTTATCTTTAATCATTGCTGAAGCAAATTTAAGATAAAAGAATACTGCTAAACTAGTAAAGAAAGCCATTAAAATTACTGTTACAATAAAATTAGTATTTGAATAATTTAAATTACTTTGAGTAAACACACCTTTCTTTTCTTCTAATAAAGTTGGAACAAAAGAAAGAGTTGCAACAATAGATAAAATTGTACTAATTAAACTAAAACTAAATATTTTGTTTAACTTTGATTTAAACATTTTTACCTTTCTAAGTGAGTTTAGACTCAAACTTTTTGATAAATAAAAGCATTTTTTCAGCCATTATTAATGCATTTTCAGCAGACATAAATTGATCTTCTGCATGCACTAGTAATAATGAAATATTACTTTTTTCTTCTTGAGCTTCAATGGTCAATAGTTCCATATGAGCTTGATGAGTTTTATTTAAAAGGGTTTTACCTTCTTTAATTTTTGAGTTTGCAAGATCATAATTTAATTCCAAAGCACAATCATATGCTTCTAAAAACAAGGCTTTAGCTTCTCCGCTATAAGCTATAATCTCAAAACAAGCTAATTCAATTTTATTTTTCTCCATATATTTCCTTATATTTGTTTAATGCTTGATCATAAGTTAAATTATCTTCAATCATCATTAAAGATAATTTAACGTTTTTAGTTTGTTTAAAAACTTGTTCAATTAAGTTTAAATCAGCTTTAGTTATTGATTTAATCATATTAATACATCTTTGTTCTAATTTGTAATTAGTTGGCACTAGGTTGATCATATAGTTGTTTTGAACATAACCTAGTTTAATCATGATGGTTGAAGAGATGATATTACATACCATTTTTTGACTAGTTCCAGCTTTCATTCTAGTAGATCCAGTAATAGCTTCAGGACCTGTTTTAATTGAAACAAAAACTGTTGGCAAAGCTTGATAATCTGAATGTTCTACATTACAAATTAATGCAGAATCAGCATTAATTTGTTTAGCATATTTAATACCACTAATAACATAAGGAGTTCTACCACTAGCTGCTAAACCTACTAAAAAGTCATTGCTATTAAAATTAATGCTTTTTAAATCCTCTATTGCTGCTAAAGAATTATCTTCTGCACCTTCAATTGCTTTACATAAAGCTTCTTCTCCACCAGCAATTAAAGCTATAACTTTATCATCTATACCAAATGTTGGATAAATCTCAGTAGCATCTAATACACCAATGCGACCACTAGTTCCAGCACCAATATAAATCAATCTTCCTCCATTTTTGATCTTTTTATAAGCTAAATCAATAATCTTTGCAATTTGTTCGCTGACTAATCCAACTTCTTTAGCCACAAGTTGGTCTTCATAATTAATTTTTCTTACAATATCTAGAGATGATAAATTAGATAAATTTTTAGTTCTTGGATTAGATTGTTCTGTATCTAATGTATGAATTAAATTTTTAGTCATTAAAGAGTTCGATAAACTAAAATACCAGGTACCTTAGCTACATCATATGGTTTATTATTTTTAGAATCGAAATTACGATCTTTGATGTAATCTACTAATTTAATATCTCTAACTGCATCAGGGTTTTTAGCTGTACCTTTAGCGTTTCGATAATATGCTACACCGTCTTTAAAGATTAAATAACCACAGTGAGTTACATCTAATCAAGTGTTTAATCCACCAGATGCACCTGCAGCTAGCATTATTAAATCACCATCTTTAAAATACTTAGCTAATAATTGATCACTTAAAGCTGATGCTTTTAAATATTTAATAGTGCGTTTTTCAATTGGTACTGTTTTAAGTACTGGTTCAAGTTTACCTTTAACATCTTTACCATTTTTGTTAAAGGTGTGTTCAACTACTATATTATTGTAGTCATCACCTAAAAGATCTTTAGTCAATAAGTCTTGAGCAATTTTAACTGGACTATAAGCTCAGTCAGTAAAGAAGTGTCTTCTATTGCTGTATGAAACTTGACCATTAACATATCTTGTATTTTTTAATGCTTCAATAAATGTATTTCAATCTCTAGCATTTAAGATCGCATTAACATAATCAAAATAAGTAAAGCAATCTAAATCAACAATATCTGCTACTAATACTTCAGGATTATTAGCATCTCCTATTAATCTATTAGCAACATATTTAGTTCCTAATAACGCTTCACTAATTTTGCTAATTAATTCATTTTTAGTAATATTAGGATTATTTTGTTTTAATTGCTTTTTAAGAGCTATAAGTTCTGCAACTTTTTGCATACTTTTATCATTTGTTAAAACTGTAGTGTTTGTAGAACTATCTAAAGTAACATTTTTAATATATTGGTTACTTGTAGATAAATCATTAGTTAATTTTTTATTTGTAGCTTCTAAATCTACAACTTTTTTAGCTAAATCATTGTTCTGCTTAGCACTTTCAGGTACTGAACAAGATACTGCTAAAGCTATTGGAGCAATAGCAGAGCCTAGACTTAAAAGGGATACAAATTTATTTAGTTTCATATTAACCTCCAACTTTTATTACTACACCTTTATTTTATAAAATGTGAAAACGTTTTTTTAAAATATTTTACAAATTACTTTAAATTTTGTAAAATATTTTATATGAATAAAGAAAAAACAATGCTATCACATAATGATGCTTATATTCTAAAATTGATTAAAACAATTGACCATTATCCCGATCAAAATATTAATAAACATATTGCTCAAAGTTTATTGAATAAGGTTAAAAACAAAAAGAAGTTGTACAAAGCAACTACTTTTTGTGAAGAAATTGCAATAAGCCCTGCATCATTATCTATGTTTAGTAAAAAACTTAACTTCACTAATGTTAAGGAGTTGATTTTTATTCATAATAATTCACTTAATTTAGACAAAATTATTGATAAAGAAAAAAATCAACAACTAGTAAAAGCTGCTAATTTAATTAATAAGGCTAATAAAATCTTATTTATTGGAGTTAGTAGTTCAATTGCCTCTAACTTAGATTTTCACATAAAGCTAGTTAGAATGAATAAAAATTCGATCTTATTATGAAATAAATATGAACAAGTTGGTATTTCACGCATACTAACAAGTAAAGATGTTATAGTAATTAACTCAATTTCGTTATCACATAAGTGAATGATTGATGTCATTAAAAATACTGAAGCTAAAATTATTTTAATTTCATCATGAATTCCTAAAGAAATTGAAAATAAAGTTTCGTTCTTTTTTCAAATTAAAGGTAAAGAGCGTCATGATGGATTAAGACTCTTTACTTTAGAAGGTAGATTATTAATCACTGAAATTTATTACAAAATATTTAAAATACTAACCGAAGATTCAACTAACTACAAATATTTAGAAAAATCTGCTTATAGATAGGAGAATTATGGAAATTAAAAATATTACAATTGTTAATCATGATCAAACGATTAATAATGCTGATCTTGAAACACAAGAAGGAAAGATAATAAAAATTACTCCCAAAGAAGGAATGGGAGATTATTATTTAGTTCCTGGTTTTATTGATACTCATATTCATGGCTTTTATAATTATGATGTAATGCAAGGAAAAGAAGCTTGTAGTGTAATTTCTAAAGAACTAGCTAAACAAGGTACTACTAGCTTTATGCCTACAGCTATGACTGGATCTATGCAAGAAATGCAATTAGCTTTAAGTAATATTGCTAATAATTCAAATTGAACTAGTAAATTTCTTGGGATTCATATTGAAGGACCATTTATTGGATTAGCTAAAAAAGGAGCTCATGATCCAAAATATTTAATTGAAGCAACTAATAAGATTATTGATCAATTAAATACTAGTGCTAATGGTAAATTACGTAAAATATCATTTGATCCATTAATGGTAAGTTTAGATACAATGAAACACATGCAAGATAATAATATTATTCCTTCTATAGGTCATAGTGGTTGTAATTATGCTTTAGCAGAAGAATATTTTAACAATGGTTGTGATTCTGTATGTCATTTATGAAACGCTATGAGTGGAGTAGATTCAAGAAATCCAGGATTACTTCAAGCAGCATTAACTAATAATAATTGCTATGTGGAATTAATTTGTGATTTGTTTCATGTTAGCAAAGAAAGTATTTTGTTTACTAAAAAGAATAAAGATATTAGTTCAATTATTGCAGTTTCAGATGCTATAAAACCTGCTTATTATCAAGATGGAGATAATATTTCTGGTGGTATTGAAGTAACTAAAGAAGGTAAAAAAATTGTTCTTAAAGGAACTAATACAATTGCAGGTAGTGGAATTTGTATCCATGATGCATTTGTTAATTTAGTTAATATAGGTTTTAGTTTAAATGAAGCAGTTGCTATTACTTCATACAATGCTGCTAGACATTTAAAACTAAATGATTTAGGAATAATAGCAGTTAATAAAACTGCAGATTTTGTGTTATTAGATAAAAATGATTTATCTATTAAAGATGTATATATCAATGGAGCAAAAATTCAAAGAGGTTAAAAATGAAAGTTATTAAAACAAAAGATTATCAAGAAATGTCTCAAGTAGCATCACAAATGATTATTGATGCAATTAATAAGAAAAATGATTTAAAAATTTGCTTTGCAACTGGAGGAACTCCTGTTGGTACTTATGCAAATTTAATCCAAGCATATGATAATAAACAAGTATCATTTGATAAAATTACTACTTTTAATTTAGATGAATATGTTAATTTAGCTATTGAAAACCCTTGTTCTTATCATTATTTTATGAATCAAAAACTTTTTGATCATATTAATGTAGCTAAAAGCAAAATTAACTTCCCTAATGGAATTGGTAATATAGAACAAAATGCTAAAGATTATGAAGCAACTATTAAAAAGCATAATGGAATAGATTTTATGATTCTAGGAATAGGTACTAATGGTCATATAGCGTTTAATGAACCTGGATCAAAAATGACAGATCGTACTAGAGAAGTACATTTAACTAATAGTACTATTAAATCAAATCAAATTTATTTTAATGATATTTCAGAGGTTCCTAAAACTGCAATTTCTATGGGAATAGGAACCATTTTAGAGGCTAAACAAATTATTTTATTAGCTAATGGTGTATCTAAAGCTCAAGCAATTAAAGATACCATTGAAGGAGAAATTACATCATTAGTTCCTGCAAGTTTCTTACAAACTCATAAAAATGTAACTTTAATTATTGATCAAGAAGCAGCAAGTTTATTAGATAAAAATTAAAGTTATTTAACTTTTTAAGCACTAAAAGATTAAGGTTTTTAATATATAATTACATTATGAAAAAATTAGGTATTATTATTGATTCTTTTTCAGGTTTAACTAAAGAAGAAGCAAATCAACAAGGTTTTTTATTTTTACCTCTCCAAGTGGAAATTGATGGAGTAGTTTATGAAGATGGTATTGCTGATCATGTTGAAATATTAAAAAAATTAGCTACTGCTAATTCATTCTTATCATCATTACCAAAGCTTGAAACTATTGAAAAAGTATTACAAGAAGCTTTAAAAGACTTTGATGATGTTTTATATATTGGTTTAAGTGAAAATTTATCTTCAACAAGTAAGTATGTTAAATCTTTTGCCAAAGATTATAACAATGTTTATGTAGTAGATAATCATTTCTCAGGAACTCAATTTGTTGAAGTTGCAAATCATGCATTAAAACTATATCAAAATGATACTCCTATAGCAGATATAATTAAAAATATCGAATATATTTCGAACCAAAGTTTAACCTTATTAGTTCCTATTAAACTTGATTATATGATTAAAGGTGGAAGATTAACTGGGGTTAAAAAGTTCATTATGTCTGCTATTTCAATGATTCCAATTTTATCTTACTTACCTAATGGTACAGTTAGTCCAATTGCTCTTAAACGTACAATTAATGGTGCAATTAGCAAAACTATTGCTAAAGTTTTAGAATTTTGTGATGAAATTGGTGAAAGTACAATTAATTTAATTCATGGAATTGATGAAAAAGTTAACAATTTAGTCAAACAAGCATTAAAACAAAATAATATTACAATACAAAACACTTCAACTACTTCTTCAGTAGTGGCTATTCATACAGGTCCTGAAGCTTTTTGTATTAATGTAATGCCAAAATTAAAGTAAAATGAATTGAAAATCTACATCTAATTTTTACTTACCCAATAATGACAAAGCTATTTATCAAACCATTAAATTAGCTAAAAAAATTGCAAAGAAAACTAAAACTGATGACATTGATTTAAAAGAGCATAAAAAGTCTAAATTCTTTTATTATCTAGCAATAATTGCTATGGTTTTAATCTTTTTAGCTTTTGTTGCTCTAGCGATTACTTTTATTATGTTAAAAATCAAATAAAAAAGCATTTTGTTTATTCAAAATGCTTTTTTTTAATGCTTAAAATCCATTAATTAAAGTTAAAAATGAAAATCCTAAACTAAATACAAAATAGGCCAAAATAGTATATGAAATAAAGATTGCGTTTTTAATTTGGTTTTTTTGCTCATATAAAGTAATTAAATATGATGCTAAAGAAACATAAATATTACTTGGAAATGAAAATAGATTCATATGTCTAACAGTTAATAATAAAATAAATAAAACTACTCATAAAATCGATACTACTTGAAAGAAATTTAAATCTAATTGGTCTTTAATTGGTCCTTGAGTAATAACTACTAATAAAATAAATAAAGCAATAAATCCTATATCAACCAAAACATTTTTTTGGTTGATGATAGTTACATCTTTATGTGATTTAGTAAAGCGAAATTTCTTTTTAATAATAATTCAAGTACTAGTAGCTAAAATAGTAGCTAATAAATGTACTAAGAATAAGTATAATAAATTAATATAATTAGCTTCTTTAGCACTATTGGTCAAAATAGTATGAATTAAATTACTAAAAGTAAATAATAAACTACCCATAGGATTAATAGTGGGTAGTATATTAGTGTTGTTTAAATTACTATTAATTGTTAAAACTTTATATAAAGAATAACCAATAATAGAAGTTAATAATACTCCTAAAGAGTATATGATAGGAAAAATAATTTTATATTTAATGAACTTATTGCCTAAATAAGTAGCAATAAAAGATACTAAGATCAATAAATATAAGCTTATTAATTCACTAAGTGCAATTTGTCAATTAAACGTTGTTTCTAATATGTTCATTATTTAACAAATTTTAAAGCTGCTTTTAAATATTGGTATCCTGAAATATAACTAAATGCAACAGCTATAATAATTGGTAAATTACCTAAATAATTAACTAAAATAATTGAAAGATTAGAACTAGTAAATAACAAAGCATTTAAATTTGTTGCGTTTGAATTAATACTAAATACAATAATTGAAATAAATAATGTAATAGCAATTCCAAAGCTTAATAATAATGTTTTGATTTTACCGTATTTATTGGCTGCAATTGAGTAATTGTGTTGAACTAAAATGGTTCTAGCTCCTGCAACTATTAAATCTCTTGCAATAAATAAAATTAACACTCATAATGGTAATAAATTAATAGTTGTTAAATAAATTAAAGCTGAGTTAGTAATTAATTTATCTGCAATTGGGTCAAATAATTTTCCAAAATCAGTGACTTGATTTTTTTCTCTTGCAATTTTTCCATCAAAATAATCAGTTACCATTGCTGCAATAAAAATTAATAAAATAAATACATTAATAACTATTAATTCAGTATTTTTTATAAAAAAGACAGCTTTATTTCAAGTGTAAATGTTATATCCTGCAACCATTAAGATAAACATTGGGATAAATAATAATAATCTTAAAATTGTTAGTTTATTGGGTGTATTAAGATTGTTTCAAAAGTTTTTGATATTCATTTTCAACCTCCATAGCTAATTCTTGTTGATCTTTAATTTCAATAACATCAGTTTCATTGATTTTTTCTAACTGTTGTTTGTAATTTTGAACATTTTTATTAAATCATTCTAAAACAAAAGGTAGTTTTTTAGTTCATAAATTACTATTGGTTTCTTTTAACATTAATAAATTCTTTTTAAAATCTAGATATTGTTCACTTTCGTCAATGTATGAACGATATTCAATTGAATTTAAAATTTTGTTAAGGTAACTATCTGATGCTTTAACTAAATCAGACATTTTATATTCACCAACACTAGGAACAAAATTTTCCATTTGTTTGCTGTTGTTTTGAATTAAAGCATCAATTTTTGCACAATTTTCATAAGCAAATATTGTAGCTTCTTTTTCAATCCGCTTAATTTCTTGTTGAGTTCTTTTTCTAGTGATACGATCTTTGATAAATGAATAAACAAAAAACACAGTCACTAATAAAAGTAATACTCCAACTAATATATATAAAGCTATATTCATAATACTCCTATTTCTTAATTTTTAATGATCATTTAGGATCTTTAATTACTTTAAATTCATCCATTTTACTATCTAACTCTTCAACAGTATAATTAGCTCCTGCTTTCATACTCCCATATAAAAAAGCACTAAAAGCTTTAAAGTCAAATGATGGTTTAGGTTGAACTAAAGTATATGTTACTCTACCTCCATTGCTTAAAGGTTCATTAATTTCAATTTCGGTATTTTTAACAATTTCTTTAATTCTAGCATTTAATTCTGAAACTTCTTTTTTAGCTTCGATTAATTGTTCTGCTAAAAGTTTAAGTTTTTCAATATCTGCTACTTTTTTATCCATAATTATTATACTCCTTTATAATCATCCTACTGAATGAGCTAGTTGTAATACACCAATATTTAAACCAAAGAATATCAAAGTTGAAATAGCATCACTTAAAGTGGTTAAAATTGGAGCAGACATAACTGCAGGATCTTTTTTGAATTTAATTGCTGCTAAAGGGATTACTGTTCCTAAAAATTTAGCAAAGACAACTACAATAAATAATGAAATAGAACTAGCAATAATAACAAATGATAATTCTTTTCAAGGAATTATTTTAGGTATCGCTCCTGAAGTGTCAGTTCTAAAGTATGGAATAGCAAAATATAAATATAATCTTATAACATTGATTAAAAACATTATAAATCCAATAATAGAACCTACAGATACTTCTTTTCAAATAACTTTTTTAATGTCTTTTTTATCAATTTCACCTAAAGCTGCAGCTCTAGTTACTGTGGTAGAACTTTGACTACCAGCATTACCTGCAGACCCTGAAATAATTGGAATTAATGAAACAATAATTGCACTAGAAATAGTAATACCAATTTCATCAATTACTGAGTTACTTAAATCAGTAAATTGTTGAATGATAAATTGGCTCATTGTTGCTGAAATCATTAAAATAATTAATCATAAAACTCTACTTTTTACAATTGATAAAACTGTTGTTTTTAAATAATTATCTTCAGCAGCTTCAGGGTTAATCCCTGCCATTTTATACATATCTTCAGTTGCTTCTTCTTGAATAACATCAATAACATCATCTGAAGTTATCATCCCAATTAAATGATTATCCTTATTAACTACAGGTAAAGTAGAACGGTCTTGATCTGAGAACACTTGAGCAGCAAGTTCTTTATCATCAAATGGATGCACACTAACTACAACACTAAATAAGTTTTCTACTACTTCATTTTCATTTGAAAAGACCAATTCCTCTAAAGTAATATCTCCTAGCAACACATCATTTTGATCTACCACATAGAAATTATGTACAATTTCTTTATTTTTATTATAATCAGCACGAATTTTACTAATTGCTTTTTTAGCAGTTCAATGAGATTTAATAACTGATAAGTCAACACTCATAATGCTTCCAACTTGTTCATCGTTGTAAGCTAAAATACTGTTAATCTTATCACGCTTTTCTTGTGAAGTTTGTTCTAGAATTTTTCTAGTGATATTTGCAGGAAGTTCTTCTAAAACATCTGCAAGCTCATCAGTTTGAAGTTCATCTAAAATTTTAATTCCTGAATCTTCGCTAAATGCTATAGCTAATTTTGTTTTAGTATCATCTTCTAAATAAGAAAAAACCTCAGCAGCTTCATCAGCTCTTAATACTCTAAAAATATAAATTTGTTCATAAACATCTAAAGCTTCAATAGCTTCAGCAAAATCTGCATATGTATATTCTTCTTCAAGTTCTCTAACAGCTTTAACGCTTTTTTGGGCAACTAATTGTTTTAATTGTAATGTTAAATCTTCAATTTTAATTTCTTGCATCTTATTGTTCTTTTAAGTATTTAATAAGTTGTTCTTGGAATTCTTCAATTTTAACATTGAAAATTCCAGTACCTTTAATGATTTTAACACTACCATTTTCTTCAGAAACCACAATTGTAGTTGCATCACATTGCTCAGAAATACCCATAGCAGCTCTATGTCTAGAACCATAATTATTTTCAACACTTTTTCTAGTTATCTTATAAAAAGTAGCTGCATAGTAAATTTTGTTATCTCTAATTACAACTGCTCCATCATGTAAAGGAGAGTTTTTATTAAAAATTGAAATTAATAAAGCTGATGAAATGTTAGCATTCAAAATAACTCCATCAGTACGTAAGTTATCAATATTATCACTATTTTCAATAGTGATTAATGCACCGATGTTGTTTTTTGATAAATATTCAACACTTTCACGTAATTGATTAATTAAACGAATTTGACTACTTTTACCGAGTTTGTCGTATTTTGATTTTTTAAATTTAAATTTAATTAAGTTGTTTAAATATGATCCTAGATTAACAGATAAAATTACAATAGCTAAGACTAAAATTAAACAACATAATACAATAACAGCAGTTAGCATTAAGCGTTAGCACCTATAAAATAAGCAATTAAAATCAATGATACAACAACTAACAAGGAAATAATAGCACCCATTACATTGCTAAAAATATCTTTTTTATATCAAGGTAATAAAGCTTGTTGTGCCTTATATTCTTGTTTTTGGTTTAATGATTTCTCTTTTAAAATTGCGTGTTCAATTTCTTGCTTACGAAACTCAATTAAATCCACTTTAATTTTTTGGTTTTCATTTGCCATTATCCCTCCTTTTAATATATGTAATTCATTACATATATTTTAGTTTTTTTTATCTTAAATCCAAACAATATCTATGATATTGTGCATTTTTTAAAATCAATTCAAGCATTTTTTAGTATTTGTTTGCTTGTTTTAAAAGTTAAGACATTAATCGCTCTAGAAATTGGATAATATCTTAATTTTAAAAGTTCACTTTCTTGCTTTCTTGGTTGTTTTTTACCATAATCATAAGCTAAAAAATATTTAACATTTTTATTATTACCATTAGCTAATTGGTAATTTGATTCATAACTATAATCAAATAATTTCACTTCAGTTAATGATGTTTCTTCAAAGATTTCTCTTTTAGCTGTATCATAATCTGTTTCATTATCTTCCATATGACCTTTAGGAAATCCTCAATTACCATTAATTTGTTTGATTAATAAAACTTTATAACCTGATTTAAATTTTTTAAAAATAACTGCTCCACGTGAGTATTCTTGCATAATTTTCCTTTAATAAAAAACTTTTAAGACTATAGCTTAAAAGTTTTTTGTATATTTTTGAGCCAATGCTTTAATTTCGCTTACTTTAGATAATGATTCTCAAGGTAGATTTAAATCATCTCTACCAAAATGACCATAATAAGCAGTTTTTTCATAAATTGGTTTTCTTAAATCTAATGATTCAATAATACCTTTTGGTGTTAAATCAAATACTTCATTAATGATTTGTTCAATAATGTTTTTGTCAATGGTTTCAGTATCAAATGTTTCAACCATGATTGATACAGGTTGAGCAACACCTATAGAATAAGCAATTTGAACTTCTAATCTTTTAGCTAATTTTGCAGCAACTATGTTTTTAGCAATTCATCTTGCAGCATAAGCAGCTGAACGATCAACTTTAGTTGCGTCTTTACCACTAAAAGCTCCTCCACCATGTCTTGCAGCTCCACCATAGGTATCTACAATAATTTTTCTTCCAGTTAAACCAGTATCTCCAATAGGACCACCAATAACAAATTTACCTGTTGGATTAATTAAAATATTTGATGGTAAATCTAAATGATATTTAGCTAATACTGGAGTAATGATTTTATCTTTAATGTAACTTTTAAATAATGTTTCATCATACTTTTCTGAATGTTGAATACTAATTAAAATAGTATCAACTTTAACATTATTTGAATCAGTATAATCTAAAGTTACTTGACTTTTCATATCAGATTTAGCATATTTAAATTCATTATTTTGTCTTAAATGCTCAGCTTGTTTTACTAAAGAATGAGCTAAAGTAATAGCTAAAGGCATATATTCAGGTGTTTCATCAGTGGCATAACCAAACATAATACCTTGATCACCTGCTCCAATTTCTTCACCTTGTTCTACACCTTGAGCAATATCTGGACTTTGTTTTTTAATATCAACTAAAAAACTAGTTTTTGGTGTGTAGTACCCTAATTCTTTTAATATGTTAATTGCTATTTCTACTACATTAACTTCAACAATAGAGTTAACTTCTCCAGCAATAATAACATTATGACCACTAGCTAATACTTCTACAGCTACTTTAGCATATGGGTCTAAACGTAGGTATTCATCTAAGATAGCATCAGATAATTGATCACATAATTTATCTGGATGACCTCTACCTACTGATTCACTTGTAAATAATTTTTTCATAATTCTCCTTGTTGCTTTTTGCTTTTTAAAGGAGTGTCGGATATTTTGCATGTTAGTTAACACCCTGACTTTCCACCTTGCACGATTGTGTAGGTTGGCAATGGTTATAGCTGTCAAGCTACCATACTCTTTATGCAATAAAGCCTTTTTATTATAGTAAAAAACTTCAAAAATAAAAGCACTTTTTATTGTTAAAAAGTGCTTGTTTTAATTAGTTAAATTATTAAATTAATATATATTAAATAACTTATTTTAAAATAAAAAAAGCCCAATAGAGCTTCCACTTACCGCTCCCGAATTTACAAATCGGTTAATCGCTATGATGAGTACGGTGTAGTGATTTTTCAATTAGTTTCTAACTGCTTAATTATTATAACAAAAACAATAAATTTTATTTATGTTAAAACTTTAAAAGTTAATCATTTATGAATAAAGATGTTGATTAATTAATCATTTTAAAATATCATTATATAGCTTTAATATTATTTATAATATAAGAGACTTTTGGTATATTATTAAGTAATAACAGTGATATATAACAAAATATAAGCAAAATAAAATCAAAAATATTATGATTTTATTAAATAAAAATAGGTTAATATTGATTTATTCTATATAATAAAATATATTTTATTATATTTATAGTCATAAATTTAGCAATATTTAAAGGAGAAATAATGATTAATGTAAATGAATTCAAACCAGGAATTACATTCCAAGATAATGGTGATATTTTTGTTGTGCTTGAAGCCCAACACTCAAAACAAGGTAGAGGACAAGCTAACGTTAAAGCTAAAGTTAAAAACTTAAGAACAGGTTCTACAACTATTAAATCATATACAGGTGGAGATAAAGTTAAAAAAGCTCACATCGATAAAAGAAGAATGAACTATTTATACAATGATGGAGAAAATATTGTATTAATGGATAATGAAACATATGAACAAGTAGAAATCCCAGTTTCATTAGTAGAATGAGAACTAAACTTCTTAAAAGAAGGAAATGAAGTTTTAATTAGAAAATTTGAAGAAGAAGTTTTAGATGTTGAATTGCCTGCAAGTGTTGATTTAGTAGTTACTGTAGCTCCAGATGCAGTAAAAGGAAACACAACAACTAACCCTCAAAAGAAAATTGAGGTTGAAACAGGTTATGAATTAGAAACACCTATGTTCATTAAAGAAGGAGATGTTATTTCTATTTCTACTGAAACAGGAAAATACGTAGGAAAAGCAAATAAATAAAAATGAATTGATTAAATGTTTCATTTGATTCAAATCAAAATTATGTTGTTTTAGAACAAGCAGTAAATAACGCATTAGATATAGCTTTAAAAAATTACAATATGGTTAGAGTTGTATCAAATAAAGTATATTTTGATGAAAATCATTCAAATGTTCAAATTATTACTCAAATTAAAATCAAAAATAAATATCAAGATAAATGCTTTAATCTTATTAAAGAATTATCTCAAGAATTAGAAGAAGCAATTAAGAGATTAATTGATAAAAAACCTGATAATGTTGAAATTGTACTTAAAGGTTTTTATTAAAAATGGCTAAACAAAATCAAAATATTGATACTTCAACATTTAGAATAATATTTATTGATAGTGTAAAAAAAGAATTAAATAGAAATTTTTGATTTTTAATATTATCAAGCAAAGCAAAACAAGATTATCGTTTGAAATTAAATAATTTATTAATTGAATTAGAAAGCAATAAAATAAAAAATAGTAATTTAGTAAAAAATAAACAGACATTTGATAAAGCTAAAGTTGATTTTTTACTTAGTGGATTAAAGTGATATTTCATTATTTTTGGAATTTTAATCCTTGTTGGTTTATCTATTATTATTTTATTTACCAGAAAATAGATCATGAAAAAAAATAAGAAGTTACTTTTTTGGAATAATTTTAAAGAAATATCTACCTCAAGTAAAATAACCTTCATCTTTGGGGTTATTTTAATATCACTTTATGTTTCAATCACTATAGTAGAATGATACTATCAGTCTTGAAGAACTTTTAATGCATTTAATGTAATAAAAGGCGATATAGATAAAACTTTAACCAACAAGATGGATCAAAATGTGGTTTATCCTAGTGGAGTTAGGTTATTATGAGGTGGTTCTACTTATTGATTTACTTTTATGTGTAATGTTTTTATGGGTGTAATGTTATTAGTTTATCCATTACACAAAAAATCTAAAAAAATTCAAAAGTTTTATTTTGCTTCTATTGTTTATATTTTAATTGTAGTATCTGCTTATTGAACTGGAATAATGATAGTTCCTAGCACTTTTACAGAATTAGTTTTTGATCAAAAAATTAAATCAATTATAATGCATGTTATTGCACCTGTAATTGGAGTAAGTACTATTTTTTGAGAAAGAAAGAGTATTAAAATTTCAAATAAAGATATTTGAATGTATGCTATTTTCCCAAGTTCTTATATGATTTTTATCATTATTAACTATGTGATGTCATATAAATTTATTAAATTTGGTGGTACAGAATTAGATAGAGGAATTGTTATTTATGAACTTGTTAGTTTCAAATATCCTTTAGGATATAAAGGTGAAATTACTTTTATTATAGTAGTTTTAGATTTAATAATGATTAGTTTATCAATATTAACAGCTCCAATTTATGGATTTTTAATGCGTAAATTACTAAGAATTTTAAAACCGCATCAAAGATCATTACCAAAACTGGTATTTAATGCTAATAAAACTAAACCTAAAGAAGATGATTCTAAGAAATTTAAGCTTTTAGATTTACCATTTAACGATACTCAAGAAATTGATTTCCAAAAAGAAATGGAAAGCAAAAACACTACTGAAGAATATCGTAAAATCAATAAGAAGTTACTTAAACAATTTATTAATAGCAAATCAAATAATAATAAAAAAATGTAGTAATTTAATTACTACATTTTTATTTTTTCTTTTTGTGTTTAAAGATTCATAGACCAATTAAGAAGAATAATGAACTAGCAAGTGCTATAGGAGCAAAATATCAATAAGATTTAGCGGTTTTTTGATCACCCTTAACATCATTTATAGCTTTATTTAACATATCAATAGCATTATTAATATCTGTATTATTGCTTGAAAGACCTTTGTTGGTCTTACCTAAGATTTTATTTTGTTTAATAAAGCTAATTGCTTTAGTTAATTTATCTTGCTTATCTTTAGAAACTTTAGCAAATAAATTACTATTAGCTAAGTCATTTGCTTGTTTAAATTTATTAATCAATGTACCATGATGATCATTTAAAGTATCAGTATTATCTTTAAATTTATTTAAACTTGATTGACTATTGAATGATTTAGCTTTATTAGCTAAATCATTAATTAATTCTGGTTCAAGATTTTCTAAGTTATTAATGTGATTAATAGTTTGATCAATTAAATCTTTGATAGATTTAATTGCTTTATTAGCTTTAGTTAATTGTTCTTTAACTTTGTTATTTAATGTGTCTATTTGATCTCTAGCTTGATCTGGTTGATTATTTAAAATATTAACCGCTTGATTTATAGCATCAGTAATATCTTTAATAATAGGATCTTTAATTTCGTTTGGTAAGAAATTAAAGTCATTATTGCTAATTAAATTATTTTTATCAGTATTAGCTTTAGCTATAGCATCTTCTAGCTTAATTTTATCTACTAAATTATTAATATCATCTTTGGCTTTGATGTAATCAGTTGCTTCAGGATCAATAATTGAATTTAAATTAGTATCAATTTGATCTAATGATTGATTAAATTTATCTTTTAAATCACTGGATAAATTAGAATTATCAATAATTAATTTTGAATTTTGTTTAGTATCTAAATATTGTGTTTTAGCTATAGCGTCTTTAGTTTGATTGATTTTGTTATCTAATTGATTAATCAAGTTTGAAATATCAGCTATTTTTGCATTTGGATCATTGATTAAATTATCAATTTGATTAATTAAATCATTAATATCATTAGATAAATTACTTTTATCTAATGAATTAACTGATGAATTATTTAAATCATTTAAAACCGCTTTAGCTTGATCAATAATTACTTTAGCTTTAGTATTAACAATCTCTTTAACTAATTGTTTTGTAGTTTCTTCTACTAATTTAGTATTAGATTTATCAATATTATTAGCTTGATTAATGAGATCTTTGATCTTATTAATTTGATTTGGATATTTATTACTATATTTAGATACTAAATCATTAGCATCAATGATAGCTTTGTCCAATTTAGCATTAGCTAAATCATTAAGTAATTTATTATTGTTATCAAAGATATCTGTTGAATTGTTAATATTTGAAGCATCAGTAGCATTATTAATTGCTTGATTTAAATTATCAACTATAGGTTGATATTTATTATCATCTTTAATTGAATTAATATAATCTTTAACTTTTTTAATAGTTTGATCAATTACAGCATCATTAATAGCTTTATCAACTTTTTCTTTAGCATCTATATAATCTTTTTCACTAGGTTTGGTTTTATTATTTAATTCTTTTTCAATTTGATCAACCTCATTATTTAAAGTGTCTTTAATCAAAGGATCTAAAGATGATTCATCTTTAGATAAATCTTTAGCAATATTAATACTATTATCATATTCAGCTTTTTTAATTTCTTTTCTTGCATCCTTATTTGCTTGAATTAAATCATTAGTTGTATTAACAATATCATTAGAATTATTATTTGCTAAAGCTTCATTAGTTTTATTAATTAAGTTATTTAACTTATTTGTAAGCTGATTTTTTAGATTATTATCTAATGAAGAATAATTAATATTATTAATAATTTCTGTTGCATCTTTAATTACTGCTTTAGCTTTAATTTCTATAAGAGCTTTATTAAGCTCTTTAGTAGCTTCAATTACATCATTGATATTATTTGGATCAATATTATTATTGTTTTGAATACTGTTGTTTAATTGATCTATTAGATCCTGATTTTTTGTAGGATCTTTAGTTAATTTATCTAATAAATCATTAGCATCGATCATAGTTTTATCAAACTTAGCTTTAGCTATTTCATTAATTAACTTATTGTTATCTTGAATGATTTCGCTAGCTGATTTAATATCGTTATCAATTAAACTATTTGTAATTGCATTATTTAAATTATCTAAAATATCTTTATATTTATCATCATTAATTCCATTAATTAATTTCTTAGCATCAACAATAGTTTTATTTAATTTAGCATTAGCAATAGCTTTTTCTAAATTATTAATAGCTTCTTTTTGTTTATTTTTAAGGTCTAAACTAATAGGATCAGTAATTTGATTTGATATTTCTTTTGCATTAGTGATTGCTTTATCTAAAGCATTAACCACTTCTAGATAAGCATTATCATTCATTAATTGATCTTTTAAAGCTTTAGCTTTAATTAGCTCATTGTTTAATTTAGTGTTATCTAAAACATTTTCTAAATCTTTTGCTGCTTGAATAATATCATTTGTTAAATCAGTATTTAACTTATCATTAGCTTTATTTATAGCATTTGAAAGCTTTTGATTAATACCAGAATCTTCAACTGTATTTAGATAGTTTTCTGCTAAATTAATAATATTAGTTAATTGATCTTTTGCATCAGTTAAACTATTTAACCTATTATTTGCATTATTTAATGATTCATTTAACTTATTAATTTCATTATTAATTGATTCTATAGTAGCATTAGCATCATTTAAATGATTTGTTGCATTAGAAGTAGTTGATGGTAAATTACCTTTTAAGTTAGTATCTGTAGCTTTAGTATTGTTATTTAATCAATTATTAGCTTGATTGATTAAATCTTGTAATTGACTTTTAGCTCTAGTTAAAGCTAAATTAGCATTATCTTTTTCAGATTTTGCTACTTGATCACCAATAAGATTATTTCAAGCATCATTTAAGTTATTTTTATAAGTATCTAATTTTGATAAGTAATTATTAAAACTATCAATATTATTAATTAAATCACTATTAGCATTTACAATTGCAGATTTAATATATTGATATAAATCATTCAACTTATCTTTTGCATTAGTAAATGCATTTTTTAATTCTAAAGGACTTAAAAGATAATTATCAGTAGTTTTAGCATCTATATATTTATCTAATGTTGCTTTAACTTCTATATCTCTAGCATTTAATTGATTTAATTTATTAAATGCTAATAATTTATTTTCAAAAGTATGATTTGGATCTTTGATATAGCTATCAAAGATTGAAATTAAACTTGAAGGAACTGCAGTTTTATTGGTAATAGCTTTAGTTAATGCAGCTAAAGCATTAGCTAATTTAGTTGATAATTCATTAACTTTTGCATCAATATTATCTGCAGTATTACCAACTGCTATTAAATTATGAACTTGATTTTTAACGTCATTTAATTCATTGATACTATTAGTTAAAGCTAAATTAGATTGATCATTAATGATGTTATTTAAATCATTGTTATAAGCATTAGTGATCTTATTTAATACTTTAGCAGCATCGATTTTCTTTTGATCAATATTAGTTCATTTATCTAAATCATCTAATTTTTCATTAATCTCTTGAATTTTAACTGCTGTTTGTAAACTAGCTTGGACATTAGCCAATTTCGCTTCCAATTCATTAGCTAAATCATTTAAATTTAATCTTTTAAGCTCTTGAATTACTTTTTTAGCATTAGCAATATATTGATTAGATTTAACTTCAATTAATATTCTATTTAAATCATTAATCGCATTATTTAGCTCATTAACTGTATTAGCAGTATTTTTAGCTGCTTCTGCAGTAGCTATAGCATTAGTTAATTTAACTAAATTATTGTCTTTGATCTTATTAGTATTTTTAATTCCTTTAGCTAAAGTGATTAATTTAGTTAATTCATCTTTAACTAAATTAACTTTAGCATTAGCTTTTAAATTACTTATTGCTTGATTTAAATTATTTTTAGCATCATTAATATCACTAGTATTTAAACCATTGTAATTAGAATTTAAAATTTGATTTACCTTAGCTAATGCATTATCAAATTGATCTTGAGATGCTTTATTAGCATCAATATAGCTTGAAGCAGTTTTGTCAATTAAATCATTAGCTACTTTAGCTAAAGTATTTCTTAAATCACCCATTGTATTATTTAAGATTTTAGCTTTAATTAAAATAGTATTATTAGATGAAGCGTTTGCATTATTAACTGAATTAATTTCACTTAATAATGAAGCATTTTGAACTTCATTTTTTAAAGCAGTTTTTTGACCAATAGTTAAATTAGACAACTGATCAATTTCGCTATTAGTAGTATTTTTTAAACTATTTAAACGATTATTACCATCTAAATTATCTAAAGCAGTTTTTAAATTGATTATTAAGATTGAAATGTTATCTAAATCAATAGATTTACCTTTTAAATGATTAATATCATTAATATTTTCAACTTTAGAAGTATTATTAACTGCATTATAAGCTCGTTTTAAAGCGTTTTTAGTTGATTCTGAAGAGTTAATAAACTCTTTAGAATCAAAATTATTTCCAGCTATAGTATTTAAATTATTTAATACATCAATTAACTTTTTATATTCTTTATTTAAAGTATTTGCTTTAGTTGTTATATGAGCTATTTGATCTTCTTTTGCGTTATTAATTGCTTCTTTTAATTCATCCTTAGCAGAAGTAGCTAAATAATTTAATTGATCAATTTGATCTTTTGCCATAGCTTTAATATTATTTAATCTTGCTTGAATAGCATCTGATTTAGCTTGTTTAATTGCATTATCTAACTCTATTGCTGCTTGCACTTTTGCTAAATCAGTAATATCTGCTTGAGTTTGTTTAGCTTTGGCAGTAGCTATAGCTTGATCTAAAGAGTTTTTAATGTTATTAGAGAAACTAGATTTATATTGATCATTATCATATTCTACATTTGTATTTCATTTATTTAATTCAGCTTCAGCATTCGCTATAGCTTCAGCTAAAGCAGCATCTGCTGCAGCTTTAGTTTTAATAGGTAATTGATTATTAAATGATTCAATTTTAGTTAATTTATCTTTAGTATTAATATTAACTATTAAATTAGTATCTACTGAATCTTTAGAATTAATACTTCCATTAACTATTACTGAAGGATTGGTACTTACAGATATAGCATTAGTAATTTCAGTATCTAATGAATCGTTTTTAGTTAAATCATTATTAAGATCTTTGATTAAATTATTAATTTCAATTGCTTTTTTAAGTTCTTGAATAAATAGATTTTTAGCATTTTCTACATCAGCCAAATTATTTAACTTATTATATTCAGTAGAAAGTTTATTTAATTTAGTTTCTATATTACTTAAATAACCTGAAGCATCAGTAACTACATTATTATTAAATCCGCTATTAGCTGAATTAGCTTTATCATCTAAAGAAATTAAATTCTTAACTGCAGATAATGCTGTTTTATATTCTTCTCCTGAAGAAGATAATTTAATTTTTTCTTCATCATTTTCAGTATAAATAGGAATACTGGTTTTGATTTTACTAAATACTTTATCAATGGTAGTAGCATTACTATAAGCTTTAACTACTAGGGTTAAATTATGATTTGGATCTTGAATATAGTTTTTAAAAGCATTAGACATAGTAGTATCTAAATTAGTTAAAGAATCTATTTCTTTAACTAATTGTGCTCTAGCATCATTTACTTTAGTAGTTAATAAATTAGCTTTTTGATTAATAGTTTGATAAATATCTTTAGTAGTACTTCAATAAATAGCATCTAATTGACTTCTAGCTTCATCTACTAAATTTAAAAGATTTTTTAGGATATTATTGCTTGGAAATTCATTAACTAATGATGAAACTCTATTGTTAATACCATCTCCCATTTTATCTTTAGCTAATTTAGCGTTTAATCTAGCTTCTTGAAGTTGCATTTCTTTAACTAAAACATTATTTTTTATCTCTTTGATTGAATTTGCTGTAGATCCAGCTCTATTAATTTCATCTTTAACTCTATTAATCATTCTTAATAAAGTAGATGATTCTACAGTTAAATTATTAGCATCTAATTTAGTTTTTAAAGCTTGTGCTTCATAAATTTTTACTAAAGCTTGGTTAATTGCATCTTGCTTTCAGTCAGCAATATTAATTACTGATACTAAAGCATTTATATCATTAGTTAAATCATTTGCACTATTAGCATGAGCTATTTTATTAGCTTTTGCAGTATTTACTGATGATTGAAGGTAAGCATTTACATTATTATTGAATTTACCTGTAGCAATTGATTTTTCTACTAAACTAATTATGTGATCCAGTTCATTAATTTTATTACTTAAAATTAAATTACCATCTAATGCATTAATTGCATTAGATATTCTAGTAGCATGAGCTTCTAAATCTAATCTTGCACCATCTAAAGCACCATTTGATGTTATAGTAGTAATATTATTAGTTAAATTTCGTTTAATATTTCCACTATCATCCATATTTGATAATAATGCAGCTTTAGCATTTCTAAGTTCTTGTTTTAAATTAGATGAAGCGTTATTATAGTTATTTCTTTGATTTTGATCTAATACAACATTGGTAATTAAATGATTAGCTTTAGTCATTAAATTAAAAGTTGTGGTTGCTTGAGCATCTATTGCTTGAAGTTTAGCTACATAGTTATTAATATCGCTTACACTATCATTATCATTAATTCGTCTTTTAAAGTTATATTTTTGAATTTCATCAAAGTGAATTAAAGCATCTATTTCAGCTTTTTTATTATTAATAAATACTTCTTTACCATTTAATCCATCAATATAACCTTTTAAACTTTTGACTAAAGGTTCAAAAGTTCTTTTGCCTAAATCTTGATTAATAATAAAATCATTTATTGATCTTAAATCATTGATGTTAGTAGTTAATCAAGAATTAATTCTATTAATAGTATTATTTAACTCAGTTTTAGCAACATTATTAGCTAAAGTATATACAACATCATTTTTTATTGCCATATATCTTGCAATTTGTTCTTTAGCTTCATTTGCAAGTTCATTAATATCACTTAATTCTTGAATTAAATCTCTAGCTCCTTGATTAAAAGTTTTACCGTGTCTAGTTCATATATTATTTTGTCAATGACTTGAAGTTAAATTGTTTTTATATCTATTTTTAAATCCGCTACTAAAGTTATTAAAGCTATCAATTGAAGCTTTTAAGTTAGTTAAAACACTTTCACCATTTAATGCTTGTTTAGCATTAGCTAAACTTCCATAAACCATACTATTATCCATAAAGTTATCAATAGTTTCTTTAGAGGTTTGATTTTTAAAGGTTTTAGGATTATGTTGAATTTTAAGTTTATATTGTCCATTATCTTGTCTTTCAAATAATGGTTTGAATTTTTGGTCTACTAATGTATCAAATTCAGTTTTATATTCAGCATCTGAATATAAATATCTATTACTTCTTCTTATAGTATCATCAGTGTTATCTTGTAAGTATTTAATTGCTTTATATAATGCAACATTATCTCTATTAGTATCAGGATCACCATTAAAATCAATTAAATATCTAATAAGATCTTTAGCTTGATCAAGGGTTTCTTGATTATAAACTTCTTCAATATAAAATGCTTTTAAAGCATCATCAAATAAATCTAATCTCTTTAATTTATCAAAATTAGTTAAATTGGTCAATCCATTTAATGAATTGTATTTAGCATTTAAATCAGTAATATCGCTTTTAAGATGTTCTATTACACTATTAAGATCATTAGGTACAAAACCATTAGCATTATATGCATCATGTTTTAATAATCCATTAGTAAATTTATTAGTTAAATTATTAAATGCTTGATCAAAAGCATCTTTATTTTCTTTTGAAGCAAATTTATATTTTGCTAAGGTTTCTTTGTTGCTGGTATTTCTTATTAAATTACCAATTTCTTTAATTCCTTTTAAAGTTCCATCACCATCTAAAACCTTTTTAGCAGTTTCGCTTAATTTTAAAGCTTCATTAACAATAATTCCAAACGCATTTTGTCTACGTTGTCATTGATCTGTAATAGTTTTATTATAAAATGCTTCAATTGATTTTTTTCTATATTGATTTCTAATATCATTATCAATATAACTTGAATGTAAAGCTAATAAAGCTCCATGAATAGCTTGGTCAAATAATTTATCAACTTTATCAAATGAAGCTTTAATTTTTGTTACATAAGAATCATAATTATCAGTTTTGTATGGAGCTACTATATATCTACCATTATCATTGTTTAATATCGTAGTTTTATCATTAGTGGTATAAATAGCATTTGTATTGAATTTAGTTTTATCTTTTGCTTCAGCAACATAATCTTTAAGTATTTGATTACCTTCATTAACAATAGCTGTAATATCTTCTTGTCTTAATTGAGCAGCGTTAGATTTAATATAGTCATTTAAACTAAATACTTCTTTAAATAAATCATTTCAATCAAACTCATAACCATTAAAAATATGAGGATTATTGCTATCAAAGAAGTTTTTCTTATAAGTATTTTTATCATCTTTAGAAATTGCTATCAACACATTATTTCAATCTAAACTATCTAATTCAGTTACATTAAACCCAATAGAATTACTATCTCCGAAGTTATTTCTAGATATAGTTCATTTTCTAGAGTTATTTGAAATGCTTGAAGGAGCAGTAAAAACAAAGTTTTGTCCTTCTAAAGGATTTAGCATACCAAAACCATAACTTGTATTTAATCAATTTACTCTATCTACATCTCTTGCAGAACTTGCATGAAATGTGATACCTGATTTTTGATATTCATTTAAATTATTATTGCTATTTGCATTATATACATCTTGATTTGGATCTTTTACTCTACCTTGAACTTCAATTAAGCTACCATTATCTTTTTGATAATATTTATAATCTGCAATAGGTAAAGAGAAATTGATTTTAGTACTATTCTTTTTGTAAGAATTAATTTTTACTGGAAGTGGTCTATTGGTTGTGCGTTTATGAACTCAGAAATTACCTACAGCTAAATTACCTCTTTTACCTTGACCTGAAAGCACATTAGCATCAAAAGTTAAATAATTAGTTGCTCCTATATATGATGCATCTTGATTTCTTGAAGCTGAAGAAGGTTTTCAAAAATCTTTCTTTTTGAACTTCATTTCAATATAAATATGAGTACCTGATTGATCTGAGGGTCTAATTTCTCTAGCATTTCAACTAAGTTGTAATGCATTACCAAATGTTGAAGCTAATGAATTTAAATCTCTAATACCAGAAGCTATATTTGCTGCATTACCATAAATATTTTGATAAGAGTGTGATTGACTTAAAAATTGTCCATTAATTCCTGCAGATAGCATTCCTGTATTTAATCCATTGGTGTTAGTATGATTAATATCTTGCTCTAATAATCTTCAATTACCTACTATTTTAGGATAACCAAATGATAAATTAGTTCTTCCAGCATCTCAATATACTGCATCATATAAAGATCTTAAAGTATCATCGCTATTTCCATATCTTCTAAAAATTGGTAATCCACTAGCATTATTTCCAATACCTAAAACAGTATTTTTAGAGTTGAAATTGATTTTATGATGCTTTAAATTAAAAGTAAATTCTTTAGTTCCGATGTTGCTTCTAAAATTATTATCTTGAGCAACTCAAGTTACTTTAATATCTTGAGTTCTTCCTTGAGAATCAGTAGTTACTGGTTCAAAATCATCTGATCAAACGATGTTCATTCTCATTAAGGTGTTTCAAATATCAGGTAAACCACCTATTCAAGCTACGTTTTGAGGATCTTGTAGATTTTGCATACCAAATTCAAATCTATAAGTTTGCTCTTTTGCATCTAATCCACCATCATCAACTCTAACTACTTTAACAAATTGCTCAGCTCCACCTTTTCTTGTTGTTATAGTTCTAAAAAGTGAATCAGGAAACTCATTACTTTTACTTACAATTAAATATTTGTTTTGATTATTAAACTCATTAACTCTATCAACTAATAAACTATTAGTTAAATTAGTTAAATTACCTGAATTAAAATCATTTAAGTATTGAGTTTGAGAATTACTATTATTTAAAACATCAGGTTTATAGTAAGAATAAATACCATTTTCACCATATCTTACATAACGCTTACCATTAGAGTTTTGTAAATTAAATCTTGAATTAAACAATGTTGAATAAGTTGAATTAAAATCATAAAATGTGTTATCTATAGTAAAATAATCACTGTATTTAGCAGTGACATATTTATTAATAGTATCTTGAGTGAAAAAATATTGTTGATTTCTATTGCTTTCTATTCTAGTTGGTAAATGATCTTGATATTTTTGATTATTATTTGAATCTGATGCAGCTACTGAAGTTAATGAAGCAACAAGCGTTGTTGATGCTATTACCATAAATGGTACTTTTGTAATCTTTTTTCTTTTCATATGCTCCTTTTTATATAGTTTTTTAATAATTTCTAAAATTGATAATTGCACAAATTATATATATATATATATATAATCAGGGTGTAATTGAATACTTAGATAAATATCAAACTATAAAAGTTTTTTATTTATCTAAATTTTTTTAATTTTTGAATAAAAAATAAAAATTCCCAAGTATTATACTTAGGAATTTTGAAAAAATGAGTTATTTTTTCTTTCTTGTAAATATTGCACCCACTATAAATGCTAGTGAAGCAATTAAAGTAATTGGGAATAAATATCAAGCGGCTTTATTAGTTTTATTTGCTCCATCAATATCATTGATAGTTCTATCTAATAATTCTATAGCAGTAGTTATTTGATTATGATCGTTGGTTAAACCTTTATTGCTATTACCTAGAATTTTATTAGATTTAATAAATTCAATAGCATCAGTTAAATTATTTTGTTTATCTGGATTAGTTTTAGCAAATAAATCACTATCAATTAAATCATTTGCTTGATTGAATTTATTAATTAATTCTCCATGTTTATCATTTAACGCATTAGAATCATCTTTTAATTGAATTATACTTGATTCATTGTTTAATGTTTTAGCTTTGTTAGCTAAATCATTAATTAATTCAGGTTCAATATTTGGTAAATTGCTAATGTGATTTATAGTTTGATCAATTAAATCTTTGATTAATTTAATTCCTTTAGCAGCTTTATTGAATTGTTCTTTGATTTTATTGTTTAATTTTGTTATTTGATCTTTAACTTTAGCTGGATGGTTATTTAAAACATCAGTTGTTTGGTTTATAGCATCATTGATTGCTTTAATAATTGGATCTTTAATATTGTTTGGTAATAAAGTAAATTCATTATTATTAATTAAATTATTTTTATCTTTCTTAGCTTTGATTATTGCATCTTCTAATTTAATTTTATCTACTAAATTAGTAATTTTATCTTTGGCTTTAGCATAATCAATCACTTTAGGATTCTTGATTTTATTTAATTCTTTATCGATATTATCAACTAAATTATTAAATTTGTCTTTAAGATCATTAGATAAATTAGAATTATTAATTTCTTTTTTAGCTTTTTGTTTGGTATCTAAATAATTTGCTTTTGCTATAGCATCTTTAACTTTATCTACAGCTTTATTTAGTTGATTAATTAAATTATTAATATCATTTTCATTAGCTTCTTTATCGTTGATTAAGTCATTAATTTGTTTAATTAAATCCTTGATTTCTTTTGATAAATTGATTTTATCTACTGGATTAACTAAAGAATTATTTAAATCTTTTAATACATCTTTAGCATCTTTAATCGCTACTTTAGCTTTGGTATTAATGATTTCTTTGACTAATTCTTTAGTAGCTTCTTCAACTAATTTAGTATTAGATTTATCAAGTTTATTTATCTTATCAATAAGATCTTTGATCTTATTGATTTCATTAGGATATTTATCTTTTAATTTATTAATTAAATCATTTGCATCAATAATAGTCTTATCTAACTTAGCATTAGCTAAATCATTGAGCAATTTATTATTTTTATCAAATATCTCTTTAGAATTATTGATATTTGAATTATTAGTTGTATCAGTTATTGATTTATCTAATTTATCAACTATAGGTTGATATTTATTATTGTCTTTAATTGAATCAATATAGTCTTTAACTTTTTTAATTGTTTTATCAATTACAGCATCATTGATTGCTTTGTCAACTTTTTCTTTAGCATCCTTGTAATCTTTTGCTGAAGGATCAGTTTTATCTTTTAATTCATTTTCAATTTCATTAACCTTATTATGTAAATCTTCTTTAGTTTTTGGATCTAAGGTTGAATCATTTTTAGATAAGTCATTAGCAATATCAACACTATTATCATATTCAGCTTTTCTAACTTCTTTATCCGCTTCTTTTATACCTTTATCTAAATTATTAATTGCTTGATTGATATCTTCTTTTGAAGAATTATCATTAATCTGATCTTTAACTTTATTGATTAAATTATTTAGATTTTCTTTAAGTTCATTTTTCTTATTGTCATTTAATATTGAATTATCAATATTATTAATTATTTCATTAGCTTCATTAATTTTAGTTTTAGCTTTGGTGCTATTAATATCGTTGTTTAAATTACTTGTAGCTTGATCGACTTTAGATGTATCATCTTTATTAATATTGTTATTGATGATAATACTATTATTTAAATTATCAATTAACTCTTTATTTTTATTAGCATCTTTTGCTAATTCATTTAATAATTCTTTTGCATCAACATTTGCTATATCTAATTTAGCTTTAGCAATTTCGTTGATTAGTTTATTGTTATCTTGATCTATTTTTTTAGCAGATTTAGTATTGTTGTTTAACAAACTATCTTTAATTGCTTGATTTAACCCATCGTTGATATCTTTGTATTTATCATCGCTAATTTCTTTAATTAATTCTTTTGCATCAATGATAGTTTTATTTAATTTAGCATTTGCTATAGCTTTAGTTAAATCTTTAATAGCTTCTTTTTGTTTATTTTTTAAATCATTAGTAATAGGTTGGTTAGATATTTCATCAAGTACATCTTTTGTATTAGAAATTGCTTCATTTAAATCACTAACAACATTATTATATAAATCATTATTTTCTAAACTGTCTTTTAAATCTTTAGCTTTAATTAGCTCATTCTTTAATTTAGTATTATCTAAAACATTTTCTAAATTATTAGTTGAATCAATAATATTATTAACCATATCATCATTTAATGCTGGTTTAGCAGCTTCAATTGCATCTAAAAGAGTTTTATTTAGATCACTATCATCTACTGTTTTTAAATATTTTTCAGCATCATTAATAATATTATTTAACTTATCTTTAGCTAGATTTAAATCGTTTAATCTATCTATGGCATCAGTTAATGATTTAGTTAATTTATCAATATCTGTATTAATTGTATTTAATGTAACATCATTATCATTTAAATTATTAGATACTTCTGTAATTACCGTAGGTAAATCACCTTTTAAATTAATATCAGTATCTTTAGTATTGGCATTTAATCAATCATTTGCTTGATTGAGTAAATCTTGTAATTTATTTTTAGCTAAATCTAAGTTTAATTTATTATTGTTGTTTTCTAAATTAACTTTTGCATCACCATTTAACTTACTTAAAGCATCATTTAAGATGTTTTTAGCATCATCTAATTTAGATATGTAATTATTGAAGTTATTATCATTAACTACTAAGTTGCTATTATTGTTGGTGATATTTGCTTTATTGTATTGGTATAAATCTTGTAATTGATTTTTAGCATTATCAAAATTATCTTTTAATTCATTATCACTTAAAAGATAATTATTAGTAGTAGCAATATTAGTTAAGTTATTTAATAAATCCTTAATTTCGTTGTATTTATTATCTAATTTATTTAATTTATTAAATGCTTTAAGTTTATCTTCATAAGTATTATTAGTGTTTTTAATGTAATCTTTAAATAAATCATCTAAGTTTGAATCTAAATGATCTTTAGCATCAGTAGCTTTGGTCAATTCATTTAACGCTTTAGTTAATTTAGCTTCTAAATCACTAATTTGATCATTGATATTAGTTGCTTCATTATTTACTGGCATTAAATTATTTAGATTATTTTTTGAGTTATTTAAATCTAAAATAGCTGCTTTTAAATCATTATCAATAGCACCTTCAATAATAGTAGTTAAATCTTTGTTATAAATATTAGTTATTTTATTTAATAATTTAGCTGCTTTAATTTTATCTTTATCAATTTCGGTTCATTTATCTAAATCAATTAATTTACTATCAATATCAGTAATTTTTTTAGCAGTTAATAAACTAGTTTCAACATTTGAAACCTTAGTTTCTAAACTATTAACTAATTCAACTAGATTTAAATCTCTAAGTTGATCAATAACTTCTTTAGCATTATCAATATATTGTTTAGATTTATGATCAATTAATGATTTATCTAAATCATTAATTGCTTTATTTAAATCATCAATGGTACTTGAATTGTTATCTTTTATATCACTTGCAATTTTAATATCAGCAATTAATTTGGTTAAACTATCACCTGTGATCTTATTAGAATCTTTAAGATTATTAGCAATTGTAATTAAGTTATTTAGTTCATCTTTAACTAATTTAATAGCTGCAGAAGCATCTAATTCTGCTATTGCGTTATTAAATTCATCTCTAGCGTTATCAATAGCAGTTTCATCTAAACCATTATAAGAGTCATTTAAGATATTATTAACTGTATTTAATGCATTATCAAATTTTGCTTTTGAACTATCATTTGCATTAATATAACTTGAATCAGTTTTATTTCTAATACCAATATTTGAAGCTTCAAAGGTATCTTTTAAGCTTTCCATAGTGTTATTTAATTTGTTTGCTTTATCTAATATAGTTCCATTACCCAAATTATTAATATCATTATTAGATGTAATTTCATCTAATAATGATGCATCATCTATTTGTTTTTTAAATGCAGTTTTTTGACCGTTAGTTAAATGAGATAAGGTTTCAATTTTTGCTTTAGCATCATTTTTTAAATTATTCAATCTAGCATTTCCATCTAATGCATTAAGTTTAGTTTCTAAATCATTGACTAATGTAGTAATGTTATTTAAATCAAGTGATTTACCTTTTAAATTATTAGCATCATTAAGGTTTTGAACCTTATCTGTGTCATTTAAAGCATTATAAGCTTGTTTTAAATTGTTTTTAGCTGTTGTTGAAGAGTTTGTAAACTCATTTCCAGTTCAATCATTTTTAGCTTTATCATTTAAACTTGTTATTAAGTTTGCAAGTTTTGTATATTGATCATTTAATGATTTAGCCTTAGTAACAATATTATCAATATCAGCTTCATTAATATTATCTATTTCACTATATAAAGTATTTTTAACAGTATCTGATAGTCTATTAAGCTCTTTGATTTCATTTTTCTTTTTAGCTTTATTGGTATTTAATTGAGTTTCTTTTAATTTTTTATCTAATTCTACTGCTTGATTTGCTTTATCAACACTAGATATATTTGGTTGAGTATTTTTTATTTCTGCAGCAGTTATAGCATTTTTTAAACCATCTTTAATACCATTAAAGAATTCTGTTGTATAAGCAGGGTTATTATATTCACCATTAGCATCTTCTCATTTTGCTAATTCTTTTTTAGCTTCTTCTATAGCTTTTGTTAATGCATTATTAGCAGCTATAGAAGCTTTATCAGCTAGTTTTAAATCATTTAGTTTATTTAATTCAGTAGTATCAGCTATGTTAATGGTTAAGTTTGTATCAACTTCATTTTTAGTTTTTGGTTTATTACCAATAATTTGTACAGCTGATGGTTTATTATTACTAATTGCTTTTTCAATTTCTGCTTCTAGTTCATTATCTTTTAATAAATCATTTCTACTATTGATTAAATTATTAACTTCTAAAGCTTCTTTAAGTTCTTTAATAAATTTATCTTTAATAGCTACTGAATTTTCTTTTCCATTTAACTTACTATATTCAGTTATAAGAGTATTTAATTTAGATTCTAAACCATTGATAAAAGTTGTAGGATCAGCTACATCAGTATCATTAAATCCAGTAGTTGTAGCAGTAGCTTTATTATTATCATCTATTAATTGTTTTACTGCATCTAAAGCAGTATTATAAGCATCTTTATTAGTTGAATTATTAATATTTGTAGCATCACTTTCAGTAAGTGAAGGTAATTGAGTTTTAATTTTAAGAATTTCTTTATCAACTTTAACAGCGTTATTATAACCTTTAATTACTTCAACTAAATTAGCAGCTTCAGTTAAATGTTTTTTGAATTTATCTTTAATTGAATCATCAATATTAGCGAAATTACCTACAGCTTCAATTAATTTCGCTTTAGCTTGATCAATTTTATTTTTAAGAGTGTCTTTATCTCTTAAAATGTCATCCTTGTTATATCTTCTATATGAATTATCTAATGTAGCTCTTGCGGTTTCTACTTGATTTAATGAATCAGTTAAAGTATCAGGATTTGGCAAATCACTAATTAAGTGTTTAATTCTACTATCGCTAGTACCCATTTTATCTTTAACTAATTTTGCTTGTAATCTTGAATCTTGAAGATGAACTTCTGCAATAAGTTTTCCTGAGTATGTAGTTAGTGTATTTTCATCGCTATTATCATTTATTTTATTTCTTAAATCAGTAATTTTATTATTTAAAATTCTTGATTCTTCATTTAAATGATTTGCATCTAATTGATCTTTTAATTTATTTGCTTTAAATATCTCGTTATTAGCTATAGCAACAAATTTCGCTCTATTAATTTCTGCGATATCATTTCTTAATTCAGCAATTGTATTATGAGCGATTTTATTTGATTGAGCTTTATTTATATCAGCTAATAAACCAGGTTTAACACTATCATCCAAATTGCTTGAATTATATAATGCTTGAGCTTCTGTTATTTTTACTTCTAATTCTCTTTTTACTGCTTCTAAGTTTTGAGTACCATTTAAACCACTTATAGCATTTTCAATATTGCTAATAGCTGATCTAATAGTATTTTTAATGTCATCTTGGTTTGAATTAACAGTGGTAATAGTATTAGTACTATTAGGTTTAATATTTCCACCATCATCCATAAAACTTGATAAATTTATTGAACTTCTTAGAGCTTGTTTTTTATCTTCGGAAGCATTATTGTAATTATTTCTTTCTTCTTGAGTTAATGAATTATTATTAGTGATTAACTTATTAGCTTTTTCTTTTAATCCCAATACTTTTGCTGCTAGATTATTAATTTCTTTTACACCTTCAACAAAATTATTTACACTAGTAACAAAATCATTAGCTCTAGCCACAAAAGAAGCAAGCTTATCTTTTGTATCAGCATTAGTTGAGGTATTTAAGTTATAAGCAGCGTCAGAAATAGCTTTTTGGAATTTTCTAATTTGAAATGGTAAGTGAGTTAATAATACAATTTCATCTTGTTTTTCTTTAATTAATACATCTTTACCATCTAGTGCATCAATTAAGGTTTTTAAATCATTACCTCAACCAACTACTTGACCTTCATTAACTAAATTATTAATTTTTAATCCATTAATTGAACTTAAATTACCAATATGAGTTAATAAATTACCATTAATTTGAGATATCTTGTCATCTAATGTACGTTTATTTGAAGCTTTAGTGTAAATAACTGTCTTTTTGATTTCTAAGAATCTTTCAACTTGATTCTTAAAGTTATTTGCTTGATTATCAATTCTTTTTAGTTCATTAGTTAAATCAGTAGCTCCATCATAATGAGTTTTCTTTCTTGAAGGTCAATCTCAAGCAGTTAAGTTATTTTTATAAGCGTCTTTTATGCCGTCTGAGAAATTATTTAAATTATCAATCTCTCTTTTAAGATTATTAAGAACTGTATCACCATTTAAACTAGCTGCTGCATTTTCAAGATTATTTAATACTGTTGAAATTTTTTCTTTAGTAGTTTGGCTATTTAAATCTCTAGGATTTGTTATTAATGATAATTTATTACTTCCATTTTCTACACTTAAAAGAGCATCAAGTGCATTGTATGCATTTGTATATGTACTTTGATTATTTGCGTATTTATATTTGTTAGATGATTCTACTTCTCTTTTTTTATTATTATCTAAATATTTAATTGCTTTATATAATGGTAAATTATCTCTTGAAGTATTAGGTGCTCCATTTAATTCATATAAACGATTAACAAGAGCTTCATTTTCTACTTCATTATTATTGCTATTAACTAAATCAATATAGAAGTTTTTTAAACTTGAACTAAATAAGTCTAATGAATTTATTTTGTTTATTTTATTAGCTTTATTTAATTTTGCTAAACCATTTAATTGATCTGTAGCAACTTTAATTTTTCTTATATAGTCTTCTATGGTTTCTTTATTAGTTTGATTATTTAAATCACTAGGTGATTTAAGAGCTAATTTATATTTACCACCTTCAGATACAAATAAATTCTTAAATCCTGCTAATAAGGTGTTATACGTATTTTGTTTATCACTATCAGCATGAATATAATTATCACTAGCTTTAACCTTAGCTTCTTGACCTTCATTTAAATATTTTGTTGCTAAATACAATGCAATATCATCTCTATTTTTAGATGATTCTCCATTTAAATCAACCAAATTATTCATAAACTTTTTAGCTTCATCTAGATTGTTCATTTTATAAAGTTCATTTTTATAAAAATCTTTTAAGCCTGAACTAAATAAGTCTAATGAATCTATTTTATTAATAGTTGCTAAATTAGATGAACCATTTAATGCATTATATTTAGTATTTAAATCAGCAAGTTCGCTATTAAGACTATTTCTTACATTATCTAAATCAGTATGTTCATAACCTGAAGCTTTATAAGCGTTATATCTTAATTTATAATCACTTGAATTAAATCTACTAAGTAATTTATTATAAGCATCATCAAATGCTTTTTTAACTTTCGGTGTTGAGAATTTGTAATTAGCCAATGTTTCTCTATTTCTCTCAGTTCCATTGACTAATGATGTAAGTGTTAATAATCCTTTTGAAGAACCGTTATCTAAAACAATAGATTTAGCAATAGTGTTTATTCCTGAAGTACCCACAATATCAGTAGCTATAATTCTTAGAATATCTTGCGGTTTATCTCTAAAGTCATTTAGTAAGTAAGCTTTATAGGTGTTTTTGATTGAATCATCGATAAAATCTAATCCACCAATAGTATTAATTAAATTCTTAACTCTTTCTCCAAGTCCATTATCTATTTCATTGGTTAAATTTTTAATTTTTTGAATATATTGGTCATAATTTATGGTTTTATAAGGAGCAATTATGTATTTTCCACTATCATTGTTTAATATTGTATTTCTATCATTAGTGGTATAAATTTCAGTAGCTAAGAAATTGTTTTTATTCATTGCTTCATTAGCATATTCTTTTAATATTTCATTACCCTTTGCTACAATCGCTTTAACTTGCTCATCATTTAATTTTGATTCTTTTAAGTATTTATTTACTTGAAATACTGTTTTAAATAAATCATTTCAATCGAATTGGTATTCATTGAAAATTTTTGGTTCACTATTACTAAAGAAGTTTCTACTATAAGTGTTTTTATCAACTAAAGAGGTTGCTATCAAAGCATTATTTCAATCTAGATTATCTAAATCTACTAAATCTGTACCTATAGCATTTGTGCCAAATCTTTCTCTAGGTATTTTTCATTTTCTATTTTGATTAGTTATATTTGAAGGAGCAGAAAAAACAAAATTATTACCTTCAAAAGGATTTAACATTTTAAAATATGTTTTTCAATTAACACTAGCTACATCTCTTGCAGAACTTGCATTAAATACCATTCCAAATTTTTCGTATTCATTAATCTCTAAATTATTTGTTGCGTTATATACATTTGTATTTGGATCAGGATTAACTCCTTGTACTTCATATAATTTATTATTTTCTTTTTGATAATATTTATAATCAGCAATTGGTAGGTTAAAATCAACAGCTAAATTATTTGCTTTTGTTGATTTTATTTTTATAGGAATAGGTCTATTAGTTGTACGTTTATTAACTCAGAAATTAGCAGCAGCTACGCTACCACCTCTTCCTTTACCTGTTATGTCATTACGATCAAAAACTAAACGATTAGTTGCTCCGACATATGAAGCATCTTGGTCTCTTTCAGCACTACTTGGTTCTCAAAAGTTATTTTTTTCAAACTCCATTTCAACATAAATTGTAGTACCTGCATGATTAATTCAAGCATTATCTGAAAATGTTCAGTTAAATTGTAATGCACTACCAAAGGTATCTGATAAAGGTTTTAAGTCACTTATCCCTAAAGGTAGATTGGTGATTTTACCATATTCATGACCAAATATACCTTGTTTGTTTGAAGCACTTAAAAAATCACCTTTTAACCCTGCAGAATATCTTAAATATTCAACATCATCAATAGCTCCACTACTATTTTTATGTGGTGGATAAGCTAAACCATTGTTAGGTAATGTTCAAGGTATTCTTTTGGTAGTGCCATATATATTACCTTCTAATAATCTTGGGTCTTTAATGATTTTAGGATAACCAAATTCGACTTTAGGATATTTAGAAGTTGTTTTATAAGCAACTGTTAATTCATTAACAAATCCACTAAGTGGATCAAACGGTTTAAAACCATTTGATTTAACTCTATCATGATAGAATATGTCATATCATTGACCTAATGTATCTTCTTTAAGATGGTATTCATAATAAGGTACCTTTAAATCAAATTCAAGTTTTTCTTTATATCTTGGATCATTTTGATAGTTATTATGATTTCTAACTCAATAAATTTTTAATGGTTTATCTACAGGTTGAAAATCCTTAGATCATACAATATTCATATTAGTTCATCATTCAGCAGCTAAATTTGCATTGTTAGCTCCCTCTCAAGATGATGTACGCTTTTTATTTGGGTTAATACCAAATTCAAATCTATATTTTTGTCTTTTAGCATTTAATCCACCATCATCAACTCTAATAACTCTTACTAACTGTTCAGCACCATCTTGATTATTTTTATTCAAAGTATCAAATAAAGAATTAGGGAAGTTATCAGTTTTATGTAAAAGTGTGTATTTATTTTGTTTATTAAACTCTCTAATAGAACTAACACCTACTGAATTACCACTATTATAACCATTTAAATATTGAACTTCAGAATTACTGTTGTTTAATAAATCCGGTTTGTAATATGAAGCAATACCATCATCTCTACCATTTCTTGCATTATTCTCTAAATACTCAATATAAAATTTATTATTATCAAATTTATCATCAAAATTTGAGTTAAATAAACCTTTGTAAGTACTATTAAAACCATAAAAAGTATTGTCAATGGTAAAAACATCCCCACCTTTTGGTTCAGTATAGGTATTAATTAATCCAGTGTCAAAGAAAAAATGCTGATTATTTGTACTTTGAATTCTAGTTGAAACACGATCGGTATATTTTTTGGTTCCAGCATTATAATTTGAATCATTAGAATTGCTTGAAACAGCTAGCGAAGTAATAGAAAATAAAATTCCTGTGGTTGAAAGTACCATAAATGGTACTTTTTTTAGTTTATTTTTAATACGCATAAATGACCTCTTTTAGTATATGTGTAAATAATTGCACATTTATTATAGATGCAACAAATTATATATATATATATATAAGTTAGGTGTTTTTGAATGTTTAAATAAATATCAAACTGTAAAAGTTTTTAATTTGTTTAAAATTATTTATTTCATGAATAAAAAATAAAAAAATTCCTAAGTTTTATCCTTAGGAATTTTAAAAAAACTAAACTATTCCTGAGTTTCCAAGTTTTAACAAAAAACGATAAAAAGAGCATTTTATTGCTCTTTTTTCAACTTTTTCAAAAATTTACATTGTAATTTATGGTTTTTGAGTTTCTAATATCTTTTTGATAATAACAAAATCATTTAAATGTTGCATATTATCTTTATTTTCTATTAATTTTTCAGTGATAATTTTTGAATTTATCACTTCAACATATTTATTAGCACTTAAAATTGCTTTTATTAATCTTGTGTTAGTAAATCTTTCGTTTTTAACACCTAATACAGGTTCTAAGTTTTTATTTACTAAAGTTAGTAAATATCTCATAAGAACTAATGATATAAAGCATAAAAGGAAATATCCTTCAATGTGTTTATCACTCCGCACATACACAGGTCTAATTCTTAAAGCGTTTTTTAAAGTTCTGAAGTTTTCTTCAACTTGTCATTGTTTTGCATATAAATCAACAACATCTTGAACTGTAAGATCGTGTCTTGATGTTTCGTAAGCGTATAAACCATCAAACTTTTTATCTCTCTCGATTTTTTCATAATCTAACTTGTATGAAGTTGTTTTACCATTTTCAATTTCTTTAAAGAATTTGTATTTTTTACCAGCAAGCAAATCAGCTTGAGCAACAATACCATTTTTAGCTTTTTTATTGAAATTATCAATAAGAATTTGTCTATCTTGTTTATCTTTTTTAGCACGTTTTTCACTATAAGTTATTATTCTACGTCTAGTTCTTCCATTTGGACGTTTTTTCTGTCATAGTGATTCATAAGCTTCTTCTTTGAATTTAAAATTATCTAAATCTACATATCCTTCAGGATCTTGAGCAAATAATTTAGTTCTTTTGGTAGCGATTTTTAATCTGTAAGAGATTATAAAATCTATATTATTTTGTTCTAGAAATCTGATGTTTTTATTGGTACTCATTCCTCTATCAGCAATTATTGTAACCATTCTAAGGTTGTAAATTTTCTTGATTTCGTTGATAAATGGAATGAAAGTATTTGGGTCAGCTGTATTGCCTTTAAATAATTTGTAATGGATTGGAATACCATTTTCATCAGTGATTAAACCTACTACAATTTGATCTTCTTTGAATTTTCCATCTTTTGAATATCCTGGATGTTTAAGTCCTAAACTTGTAAAAGTCTCAAAATATACAGTTGATGAATCAAATCACATTACATCAACAGATCTTAGGTTTTTAGAAATTAACGAATTATTGATGTTTTTTAAAATAGTTGTTTTATTGTCTGAAAGATAATCTAAAGAGTTGTAGAATGTTGTCTTTTTTGAATCAAATTCTATTTCATAATCTGGGATACTTTCAAAAGTTTTAATAAGACTTTGTTGTTTTAAGATACGTGTTGAAATTATAAATTTCAATATTTTTATTAATTCTTTTGATCTTGTTTCTTTAGTTTTCTCAAAAATATCCAAGTCATCAATTGTGTTAAATAAAATCTGATGACCATAATTTACAACTTTTGATTCAACAACTGAATTTTTAAGAACTCTATTTACTTCTTGCAAAATTTTATCTTTAGGTCATTCAGGATCTCAATTAACACAAGCTTCTTTTAAGAGATTAATTGGGTCTTTTGTAGATTTTTCTAATTTTTCTAAATTACCTAAACCAATACTTCGCTTGTAACCTCTAGCATGACCATTTGAGATAGCTGCTGTGATGTAGTATGTGTCTTTTCTTTTACTTCTAACAATAATCCACTTTTCTTTTTTCATACTCCTAATTATACCATAATTACAATGTAATTATGTGGAAAAAATAATTTTTTTACTATACGTAGTATAGTAAGTATGGAAAAGTGTTAAAAAATTGGTCAAAACTTGGAAACACAGGAAAAATGAAGAATAATAGTTAATTTTTATATTTGTAAAATCACCTTTAGAATTTTAAAATAAGCAATAACAAACTAGATAATAAATAATTCACTTGATTTTTAATTTTAGGTATAAGTGGGAAATAAAGATATTGTCACAATTAAGTTAAATAAAAAATGGCTCTTAAGCCATTTTTGTTTTACATTGTTTACCCTTAAAAAAGATATTGATTAATTTGTTAATATACTTGATATTAACAAATATAACTAAACTTAATGAAGTAATAAATAACATTATTGCAATAATCACTAAAGCATAAAAAGCATAAATCATATGTGGTTGGAAAAATAATTCTCCAAACATAATAGTTCCTGTAGCTGATACACTTGCGGGGAAAGTTAAAGAAGTTCAAGAGAAACTATATTGGTGTAATTTAAGTGATTTAATTAAGATTGATAAATATAAACAAACACTTAAAGCTGCTCAACAAAATAAAATAATAGCAATTATTTGATAAAAAGGTTGATAGTTAAATATTGTACCGTTATATCTTTCAGGATCAAATGCAACTAAAAAACCAACACTAAGCATATTTGCAGGAGATGCATAAATTGCCATTGATGGGATGTTTTTATGATCTTGATGTGGCTTAAATAAGAATTTATATAAAACCAAAGGATACATAATAGCAAATATAATAAATCCTAATCATCAAATAGATTGTCAATATCATAAAGGTAAAATATTATCTAAGTTATTAATGTATGCTACTGAAATAGCTAATCCCACTAATGGTACAAACCATGAAGCATAAGCTTCATTTTTAAAATACTTAGGTTTAAATAAAATGTTCTTTAAAAAGAAAACTAAATATATTAATTGCAATGAAATAGCAATAAAAATATGAATATTAGTAATGATAAATAAAATATATCTTAATTGATTATCAGGAAGAAAATTGGTGTAAATTCAACCAAATGAATTACTTAAGATACATAAGCATAATAAAGTAACACCAACAGAACCTACAGATTCAGGATCTTTAATCTCTTTTTTTAATTGTGTTATTTTTAAACTAAAGTATCTTAAGAAAATTAATGAAACATAAAAGATACAAAAAGCAATGCAAAATATTTGCAATGCTAATAGATATCATTTTAATGTTAAGAAATTGTTCTGGAAAAAAGTTGTAACTATAAAAGTTCCAGTAGTAGCAATTCCCATAGTTCCTAAACCTACAGCATTTAAAGCTAAAGGTATGGATTTTATTTTATTTCAAAAAGAACAAGACATAGTTTCAATTTTAGAACTTTTTAGCAATTACAAAATATCATAATTATCTTTTATAACTGAATGTGTGAAATTATTTTACTATTAGAAATATTACTTATTTTCTAAGAGTTTAAATAAGTAATTTCGATAATAGGTGTATTGCTTAATAGTTAATGTGTTTAATAATGGAATACAATCGTCTACATTATTTACTAAATCATTAAAAATATCTAGTTGATTAGATATTTTTTGTTGATTATTTAATGAAGTTATAGTTAAAGGCAATTGTTTTAATTTATCAATAGGTAAATGACTAGGTATTGCATCTAATACAAAAGAATTTATTGTGTTCTGATTATTTAACAATAGATGATATAAATATCTGTTATCAATAAATTCTTTTGGTTCGATAAGATATACAACATCATTAGCTCAAAATTCTTTAGTTTGAAAGCCTATAAATCCTGCAGAACCATATTTTGCTATGGTTATAGTGTTTGATTTAGTATTAAACTTATCATAATAACCAAATATATTCATTCCACCACTGATTACAGGATGACCTTGATCTAATAATTCTCTTTTGGTTATTCTTTGACCTGTTTTAATGTCAGCAATATCTGATAAACAAACTTTAACTTGATCGAAGATAAATAATAGTAATCTAACTAGATTGAGTCTCTCTCTCTCTCTCTCTCTCTCTCTGCTCTATCAACAAAACCAGTATTTAGGTAGTTAAAGATTTGATCACGGTAATATTCGTATTGTTTTGTTCTTAACTCGCTTTCTTTTGGTAAACCGATATTTAAATCAAAAGATATTGTTTCGAAATTATCCAAGAAATAAATAATTTTTCTTTGTATAGAAATAGAAGGTATTTTAATAGTTATATTTTCAATGTCTTTATTATAAAGTCTTTCAATTGTACTTGTTTTACCTATACTTCAAGGTTTTGTTTTTAAAAAATAGTAGAGATACTTGTTTAAAATATCCTTTTCATCATTTTCTAATCAAACAATATTTGAATCTTGAAAGTATTGATCTTCACCATCAAATTCAAGAATTTTGCCAATTGTTCCAGAAGTAGAGATTAATATTTGACCTTTTGAAGGGTAAGAATATTTGTTTCTTAATTCATTAAATAATTCATGTGAAATGAATTTATTGCTTTTTCCTCCTATTGTGGAAATTGTGTGAAAAGGGATACCGCTAATATCGTTAGTATCTCTACTTAAAACTCTTTTACACATTTTTACAGAACAAAAATCACCTAATTTTTTAATTTTTATTTCTTGATTTTCTCGAAAATCAAGTAACCTATCTCTATAATAGACATACTGAGCTGAACGTAAGTTAAGCTCAGCTGTAAGCTCAGCAAAGGAATCTAGTACACTTGCAATTTCTTCTTGTATTTTTAATGGTGGAATAGGTATTTTGATTCTTAAAATATCAGGCATACTTGGGTGTTTGATTCCGCCACCCCTATAAAATGATTCGATTAATTCTTTCTTTTCTATTAAAAAATAATATAAATATTTTGTATTTAAAATAGTTTTGTCTTTGCTAATACCAATGATGTTGCCACAATTAATAAAATATCCATTATGATATTTGATATTAGCTGAACCACCTGAAGGAATAGTTATAACTTCAGAATTATAAATATAATCTTCATTACCTTCTTTAACTGTATAAAGATCTTTTAAACCTGTTGTTATTATTTTTACATTTCCGTCATCAGTTGCTATTTCATTAGCTATCTTACTTAAGATATCAGGGATTTTTATAGGTTTAAAAATATTATTGGCATCTTTAAAATTTTTATTTCAAACAACAAGATCTTCTAATCTCTTATACTCTACTCCATTAGGACAAAGTTCATTAATCAATTGTTGAATTTTGTTCATTATTTTTTGCTTTCTAATTCTTTTACAATTTCATCGATTTTTGCTCTAAGTTCATTAACTCTTAAAGTTGTTTCTTTTATTTGTTTGTTTAATTCTTCAATGTTAATAACTTCCTTAGTTGATTTTTCTTCAACATAAGTATTAACTGATAATGATCAACCATTTTGCTCAATTTCTTGAATTGAAGCTAATTTAGAAAAGTGCTCAATTTCTTTTCTATTAATAATTTCATCTAAAATTTGATTTTGATTTTCTAAACTTAATTTATTTTTAGCATCACTACGTACAAATAATTCTGAAGCATTAATGAATAATACTTTATCATCATTTTTACGGTTTTTTCTTAATACTAAAATACAAGTAGCAATAGAAGTTCCAAAGAATAAATCACTAGGTAATTGAATAATAGTGTCAACAAAGTTATTAGTTATAAGGTATTTTCTAATTTTAGCTTCTGCTCCAGAACGATATAAAACTCTAGGAAACTCAACAATAGCTGCAGTACCTGTTTCATCTAAATAATTAAGCATATGCATTGTAAAAGCTAAATCAGCTTTTGATTTAGGAGCTAAAACTCCTGCAGGTATAAATCTAGCATCATTAGCTAATACAGGATTATCTTTACCTTCTCAGTTAGTTGAATAAGGAGGATTAGATACTATAGCATCATATTTATAATTAGCCAATTCTCTATCAGGGTTAGTTAAAGTATCACCTAAAGCTATTTTGAATTTATTAAATGGAACATCGTGTAAGAACATATTAATTCTTGAAAGGTTGTATGTAGTTAGATTCTTTTCTTGTCCAAAAAATCCATCTCTAACATTTTCTTTTCCTAAAATTTTGGCATATTTTAATAATAATGATCCACTTCCACAAGTTGGGTCATAAACTCTATTAACACTAGTTTTATATTTATGATCTTGATTTAAGTTATTAAAATCAATTAAAGTAATTTTAGCTAAAAGCTCACTAACTTCTTGCGGAGTAAAAAATTCTCCACCACTTTTACCAGCGTTTTTAGCATACATTGTCATTAAAAATTCATATGCATCACCAAATGCATCAATACTGTTATCTCAAAATTCACCAAAGCTAATATCTGAAATTTTAAGTAATGTTTTTGATAAAACACTATTAATTTCTGCAACACTTGATCCTAATTTATTATCATTGAATTTCAAATCATCAAATAGACCTTTAAAATCTTCTTCTGAAGGTAATCCTTTGGTTGAGTTTTCAATATCTCTAAAAATATTATTTAAATCTGTATTTAAATTTTCATTAGTTAAACAATTTTTAGTTACATTACAAAATAAGTTTTTAGGACTAATGTAAAATCCAATTTTTGATTTTAAATCATAAAGTGACTCTTCAGTTGCTGTTGATTCATCTCAGTTAGTAAAATCAAATTCAGCTCCCATGCTTTCATTGATTTTGTTAGTTATATTTTCTGAAAGGAATCTATAAAACAAAAATCCTAAAATATAGCTTTTAAAATCTCATCCATCTAAACTTCCTCTAAGATCATCAGCGATTGATCATATTTTTTGTAGTAAACTTTTACGTTCTAGTTCTCTTTGGTTATCCATAATTCTCCTTAATTAGATAAGTTGGTTTCGTTGAATAAATCAATTAAATCATCAAATGCCTTATCTTCTGTTTCTCTTTTTTTATCATAGTCATTATCGTTAAATCCTTTAATAGCAAGTAAAGGGATTTTGAATTTAAATAATGATGAAAATTCATTACCACGTCTTGAAAATTCACCTTTATCAATTGAAAGGTTGAAAAATACATTTAATTTATCGATATCCATATTGTATTTTTCTGCAATTTCTTTTAATTTAGCATCTCGATTTTGTTCCACATATTTTTTAAATTCACATTCTAAATCAAAGCAATTACTAAATGATGTAGGGTCAAAGTTTTGAGAGTTAATAAACTCTAAAATAACTTCTTTTTTAGGCCTAAGTATAGTTGAACTACCAATAGCTCTTTCGATTTCGTGTAAGAAATTCTTAACAAAATCAGTTTTACTTTTACCTTTAATTTGAGAAAAAATTAATTCAAAAATATAATCTAAAGTATATTCTTGAGATTTAATTAATTCTATTTCAAATGTTAAATCATTTGAAATGTCTTCAAGCTTTTTGGTTTCTTTAGTTTGATCTTTAAAATCTAAATAGTAAGATTTATAATCTTGAATTTCAGCTTTTTTAAGTATCATTTTTTCATCATCAAATTCATCAAATGAAATAAGAAAATGATATAGCTTTAATCATTTACTAAATGTCTCAATAAAATCCTTTTTTTCTTCATTTAGCATAATATCACATAAAGTATCATTTGGGAATTGAGTTTTAAGTTTATTAACAATAGGTAAATAACCTTCAGTAGTTTGATCACCATTATAATAAGCATCAAAACCTTTTAATAATAAAGTTTCAACAGCTGCTTCTTTATTTGAGAATAATTTAATTGCATTTTCAAATTGTTTAACAATATTTCTAAAGCATACTACATTTCCATAAGCTTTAGTATCATCAAAAATTCTATTAACTCTTGAAAATGCTTGAATTAAACCATGATCTTTTAAGTTTTTATCAACTCAAATTGTATTTAATTGTGGTGCATCAAAACCTGTTAGCATCATATTAACCACAATTAAAAGATCAATTAATCCATCTTTAGTTTTTGCTGATACATCATTATAGTAGGATTTTAAATGATCTATTGTGAAACTAGTATCAAATAATTTATTGTAATCATCAATAGCATTTTCAAGAAATTCTTTATCATCATTACTCATATGGTTATCTAATTCTTCAGGGTTTTCATCAACTAAATCATCAAAATCTGATTCTTTATTAGCAAAGTTATAAACAATAGCAACATTTAATTTTTTCTTAGGATCAGTATTTTCTTGTAATTGTTTAAAGAATGAATAATATAACTTAGCTGCAGGAATTGAAGAAGCTGCAAGCATACTATTAAATCCAGTAAGTGCTGAACGATATAAACTAAATGCTTTATTATATCCATATTCTTCTATTAATCTAGCACGATTAATATAATACATTTCGTTTCTTAAAGTCTTTTTATCAAAGTTATTTAAGATAAATTCTGCGATTGATTTAATTCTTTCAGGTTTTTCTAATGTCTTTTTAGCATCAACATAAGAACTTATTTCTTTATTACTGTCTTTAACTTGTTCAGATTCTTTTAAAGTATTAACATAATCAACTTTAAAATGTAATACTTTTTTATCATCTAAAGCATCAACAATAGTATAAGAGTGTAATGGTTTTGAATTACCAAATAAATGAGCTGTAGTTAATTTATTACCATCAAGTGATTTATTTGAATTTTCTTCAAAAATAGGGGTTCCAGTAAATCCAAACATCATTGATTTTTTAAAATATTTAGTAATATCAGTGTGCATTTTACCAAATTGACTTCGATGACATTCATCAAAAATGAATACAATTTTGCTATTTCTTAATTCTGTGCCAACAAATTCATTATTGTAGCGATCAATTAATCTTGTTAATTTTTGAATTGTAGTAACTATGATTCTTTTGCTTGGATCTTTAAATAACTTGTTTAATTCATTAGTGCTTTGAGCATTGGTTGTAGAACCTTCTTGGAATTTTTCATATTCACATTGAGTTTGATAATTTAAATCCATTCTATCAACAACAAATATAACTTTATCAACTTCATCAATTAAGCTAATTAATTGAGCAGCTTTAAATGAAGTTAAAGTCTTTCCACTTCCTGTGGTATGTCATACATAACCTCTTGAAGGACTTTTGCCTAAGTGCTCATTATTATTAATGGCATAAGCAACCTTATACATAATTTGCTCAACTGCAGCTATTTGATAAGGTCTCATTACTAATAAATCTTGATTACTATTAAAAACACAATACTTTGTTAAAACATTTAACAAAGTATATTTGTTTAAAAATGAAGTAGTAAAGCTATCTAAATCTTTGATTTTTTTATTATAAAAATCAGCTCAATAAGAAGTTTGTGAAAATGAATGAAGCTCTTTATTTCTATTTGAATTAATATTTTTTAAGGTGTTGTTTTGTCTAATTGTATTTGAATAGTATTTTGTAATACTTCCATTAGAAATAATAAATAATTGAACATAATCAAAAATTCCATTAGTATTTTGAAGCGAATTATTTCAATAACGATCGATTTGATTAAAAGCATTTTTAAGATTTTCACCACGATTTTTTAACTCAATATGACATAAAGGTAATCCATTAACTAAAATAGTGACATCATAACGATTTTTAGATCCTTTTTATGGATTAACATTAAATTGATTAATTACTTGTAAAGTATTTTTATACAAGTTATTTTTATCAATAATAACTAAATTAATTGCTGAATTATCATCTCTAATCAAGGTATATCTATTAGCACCTTGTTTTTGTAAAAGTTCTGTTTTTTGGATAAAGTTGTGATTTTTATTAAGTAAAAAATTATCACAAAATCTTTTTCATTCATCTTTTGAAAAAGTTATATTATTTAACTTTTGCATTTGAATTTTTAAATTTTCTTCTAATTGTTGAACTGTTTTAATATCCTTAGCATATTCATAACCTAATTTAATTAAATTATTAATTAAGTTATCTTCTAATTCCTTTTCAGTTTTGATTTCTAAGTTTAGTGATTTCTTAGGTCTTTCAAAAGCAATTACTTTATCTTTTTCTTCTAAAATATGTTTAATTTCCATAAATATCCTTAAAATTATTTTACATTAATTATTAATATAGTATAAGACATAACTATTTATAAAAAGTTATTTATAGTTTTTGAACTAAACATCAATCAAACAAATATTTTGATTGATTTATTAAATAAATAATTTTAAAAAGATACTTAATCAAAATTAGAAATTTTTAAAAGAAGCTAGACCATACAAAAAAATTGTGGAATATTATCCACAAAATGATCGAAAAAGCTGATAAGTGATAAAATTAATAGCTATTTTGATATTATTAAAGTGTGGAGGGTTTTTACCAAAACAATACACACAATTACAAATAGCATTTATTAGTGTTGGAAAGTTTGATAAATTCCCTAATTAAATCTCATTAATGCAATCTCCAACATTTAAGGACAACTTATTGCTTTTGGTTTAGCAATAAATAAATTAAGTGGTTTTTAATCACTAAATTAATAAAAAATATTTGATCAATAATGATTGAGATTATATTATTTAATATATTTTGATTTTTATAAATGTTCTTATCCCGAAAGAGAGATACTTAAAGTTTGATAATCTTACAAATCAAGATGATTATCAGCAATGAATTAACTATCAATAATTTAGTATATATCTTAATTTTGCTAAAATTTTAATTTTCAATGTAATACTTATTACACAATTAAAAGAACCTATTTTTTAAATAAAAATAAGTTAAATAAAAAATCGATATATCTCTACCAATAAATGACCTTATTATAATGTAGGTCTTCAACATAATAATAAAAATAATTGAATCATCAAATAAAAACAACTTATATAAAACATAGTCATTTTGTATAAATTTAGTTATTTCATAATATAGCTAGATATAGATATTAGTAATTTTTCATACTAAAACCATTATAGTCTAGAGAAAAACTAAGATATTCACCTATTCATAATTATTGTTTATTTGATAATTAATTTATTTTTAAGATAAATACATTAACAAAATAATTGTATATAGATTATTTAAACGAAAATAAAATAATGTATTTGTTTGATTTTATTTGTTGTATCCAGGATTTAAGCACAACGACACAACAATAATGACAAAAAAACACAAGCAAAGGAGAAAAAAATTTTTCTTAAATTCGTTTAAGAAAATGGTGCTTAATATATATTTTTCTATTTATGCAATATTATTCATTTGTGTAAATAAATATTTTCTTTATTACTTTTAAATTTCCCCCAAATTTTAATTTATTAGTCCGTTGAGTAATTTATTCTTTAAGTTACGTTCAATGAACCTATCATAATGCTATTGTAAAATAATTAATTTAGGAGAAACTCATGAAACATTTAAAGAAAAGAATATTTGCTATATTTTCACTAGTTAGTGTATCAATGGTACCAATTATAGTTGGTGGAGTGGCTAGCAATCAAAAACTACATAATAATACTTTTGATAAAATATATGTTTATTCAAAGAATGTAGTAGCACCTTCAAGTTTAAACGGTTCATATAAATTAATACATAAAATAAATGACAAAAATACTATTTCATATGAATTATCTGTTATGCAATTTGATTATGAATTTTATTCATCTAAAAATCAACAAAAAAGAGATGAATTAGTTCATTATTTATCTAATAACATCAAAGGTAAATTCAAAATTACCAAAAGCGAATTCACAAACTTTATTTTTATAGAATTCGAAGAGTTAAATGAAAAAGATAATAATAGTAATTTAATATTATTAAACTCATTAGAAGCGATAAGAAGCGTTGGTGTTAACGATGATAAAACATTACGTTCTATGGAGAAATCTTTAGATAACAAAATTAACATTTTAAAAGAATCAGATGACTATGCATCTAATTTTAAGTCAAATCGTTTTTATAAAGAAGATAGAAATAAAATAATTGATTTATATAAAAAAACAAAACAAAGAGGGAAATTAGGAATTTGAGAACCTGGTGGTCTAGTTAATAAATATGATAAATCCGTTTTCTTGAATGATGAAAACCTTGATGTTCATAAAGTGTACAATGATTGAGGATGATGAATTTATTATAATGATCATGCCACAAAAGTAGCGGGTGTTGCTTCTGGAAAGAATGGAGTAAATCCCTTTTTAAATATATATGGAAGAAAAATATGAAATTATAAAAATGATGTAGAGTATTATGCTTCTAAAGGAGTAGAGGTTATTAATGCTTCATTTGGTTTTAAAGGTGAAGATGCCAAAAATCATGAAGAATATAATATGAAATCTAGATATATAGATGAATTTGTAAGAATTAATCCTGAACATATTATTGTATTTGCAGCGGGTAATGAATCAACCAAATTAAATGGACATCAGCTATCATATAACTCAATTGTTGTGGGAGCAAATGATATTTGAGGATATAGAGTACCATTTTCGAATAAGGATTCTAACACAGGTAGATACCCAACTTTGTTAGCTAATGGTTTAAATTACAACTTTGGTAAAGAATTAGTTTCAGGAACAAGCTTCTCAGCACCTCTTATAAGTTCTATATTAGCTTCTTCGTTGATTACTCATAAACATATTTATGATAAAGGTAAAAATATAATTATTGCAATATCTGCATTATCAAGTTCTACATATTCAAAGAATAAATACGATTCTGGAGAATTAGACAAAGAATATGGGGCGGGTATATTTGATTTTCAAAAATGATTTAATTCATTAGAATCTTTAGTATATTTCAATATAAAAGGTGATAGCAGAAGTACAAAAGTGCCAATTACCTACCCTGCGAAAAAAGAACAATTAATTAAAATCAAAGATGTTTACGTTCAAAAAGATGAAGTGTTAAGAGGTTCATTGGCTTGATTATTTTGGGGACATTACACTAATAATAAACTAACTTTACCAAAAGTAACAGATTTTGATTTAATCTTAAAAGACGAACAAGGTAATACCGTTATGTCTTCAGTAAGTGGTTCAAGAAATATTGAAATGATTAAGTATAAAGCAAAAACAAGTGGTAAATATTCATTTTATGTTAAACAGTTTGCTGATATCCCGCATAATGAATCATATGATTTAGCATTCACAACCACCAAAGGATGAGACTAATGAAACATACACAAAACAATGTTAATAATCTAAATAAAAAAATAATAAATAACAAGAGAATATTTTGGATAATAGTTTCTGAAGTCATTCTATTTGTTATTTTTCTAGCTATTACAAAGTTCTTAATGCCTAATATGGAGGTAGCAATAGACACTAGTTATACTAATCTTGCTAATGTTTCAGATAAAACTTTATACACAACAATAATTAATGATTTAGTGTTTATTTCAATATTTGAAGTATTATTTAATTTAATCATATGAATGCTATGACATACTAATTTAAATAAAGAAACAACAAATAATCAAAACAATTTTAATAAATTAATTATTTATTGAATATTATTCAATATAGTTTTAATCACAGTTTATTCACTAATGATGTTATTGTTTGAATATAAACCAAGTATTTTAGGTTTAAGTTATAGAGCGTTTATAGGGAACGATATCAATAGATTTTATTTTTTAATTAGTAATGTTGTTATTATTTCTTTTGTAATATTAATCATTACTAATATTAGTAAATATTTAGTAATGCGTAATTTAAAGGATAAGTTTTTTAAAGTTATTATCTATATATTTGCTATAACTGCTCTTATACCACTTGTTTTAGTAATACCATTTTTCACAAGTGTTTGATCTATTAATGGAGATGACAAATATAACTATATTGTTTACCCTAGTTTAATTACTTTTGCAACAATTTCTCCAATTTTAACTTTAATAAATCCTTTTTATTCATTAATTAATGCATATTCATGAATCTCTTCTAATGAAGTGTTTGGTTATATGCATCTTTGAACTAAAGTCCCAACCACATGATTTACCATTAATTTGATATGAAGTTCCTTATGCTTGATAAGTACAACATTAATAACTTTTTATATAAATAAGAAATATTTAGTTAAGAATAAGAGTGATTTAATTATAAATACCAAAAATCAATTACCAGATAAATTTATTAACTAAATTCAAATAAAATATAGTATTAAACACTAATATGTTTTATCAAATAGTTTCCAAGTTTTAGTAAAACATCATAAAAAACATAATTTAAATACTACTTTTCAACTTTTTCAAAACATTACATTGTAATTAATATTTTAAAAGTCAGTGAAGTATTTATATTTATTTTGATTTAAAGAATAACATATATAAAGACAATGAATTATGTTTTAATTAAAAATAATTTCAATTTTTCATTTTTAGAAAATAATGTATTAATACTATATTTTTATTATTGACACAACTATTTATATAAAATATTGTATTTTTGATTCTTTATTTACATTTTATACAAGAAAATAACCTAGATATGAATATAAAATAATATATAACAAATAACTTGTTTTCACATTTATAATAAGTTTTTATATATCAAATAAAGGAGGAATATATGAAAAATAATCTTAATAGCTTTAGTAAATTTATAAAAAATAATAAAAAAATCTTTTCAATAGTATTTTTTGAAATTATTTTATTTATTATTTTCCTAGCAATTACAAAGTTCTTAATGATTTCCACCCAGGTATCTGGTGGGAAACTAGTTAATGATAGTGGAGAGCTAGGATCATCCTTAGGTGAAAATATCATTAAATATGGAACAATAACTAATGATTTGTTGTTTATTTCGATATTTGGAATATTATTTAATTTAATTACATGAACACAGTGACATAGTTATTTAAAACAAGGTCTAATTAATAACCAAAAAGTTTTAAATAGATCAACTATGTACTGAATATTATTTAATATTGCTTTAGTTGCAATCTATTCATTAACAATGTTGTTATTTGAACATAAACCACGTATTTTAGGATTAAATAATAATCAGCTTTCTAATAGCGAAATTAATAGATACTGATTCTTAATTGGTAATGCTCTTATAGTATTCTCTACTATTTTAATTATTACTAATATTAGTAAATATTTAGTAATGCGTAATATTAATAATAAGTTTTTCAAAATTATTATTTCAATATTTGCTTTAACAGCAATAATTCCTGTTACCTTAGTGATACCATTTTTTGTAACAGTATGAAAACCTAGTTTTGGTGATAAGTATAATTATATTTTCTATCCTAGTTTAGTTACTTTTGCAACAATTTCTCCAATTTTAGCTTTATTAAATCCGTTTTATTCATTTATTAGTGTGTATTCACTTATTGCTTCAAAAGAAGTTTTTGGATATATGTATCATTGAACAAGTATTCCAACAATAATATTCATTATTAATGTAGTATTAAGTGGTTTATTCTTAACAGGTATGACATTTATAACCTTTTACACAAATAAAAAATACCTAATTAAAGAGCGAAACAATGCTATCGTAGATTTTCAAGATGATTCTACAAACAAATTTACAAATAAATTAAATAATTTAGTAACTTTAATCAAGAAAAATAAAGCATTAACCTTTGTAATTATGTTTGAAATAATATTATTTACAACATTTTTAGCTATTACAAATACTTTAATTTCAACTAACTATGAACTTACTTTACTTGTGCCTACAATAATAGGTTGAGAACCAACGCCAGGTAATGATTTTATAATTAACGATTTAGTATTTACTATACTTTTTGGCGGTTTATTTAATTTGGTTATTTGAGTAATCTTGCACTTTAAATGAAAAGTTCAAGGTGTAAAAAATATCATTTTCTCAACTATCAAATGAACAGTATTTAATTTTATACTTTTAGCAATTTATTCAGTTGTTATTATTTCAAAAGGTCTAAGAAATAATTATTCATTATTAAATCCATTAATGTTTATTGGTATTAATGTTATCGCAATTGTTTTTGGAGTTTTAATTGCAACTAACATTAGCAAATTTTTAATATTAAGAAATTCAAAAAGTATATATTTTAAAATTATTGCTTTAGTAGCTATTGTTAGCTTTATAATAGGAGTAGCTTTAACAACATCTTTATTAATCAATGCAAATTTAAATAGAGAAAATAGCTATGATAAATACAAAGAGTTATACATAACTTATGGATTTGTTTCACCTATTTTAACAATCTTAAATCCGTTTTATTCATTTATTTCTTTATTCTCAACCCTTTCATTAAGAAAATTAATCAATTTTGAAATTTGAGGTTGAAATCTAATTATTATATTATTACTTATTAATTTAATAATTAATACCTTATATTTAATCTCATTACCTACAATTCTTTTTATCTTAAACTATAAAAAAGAAAACAAGATTAAACAATTAAATTCTAACGAAATGATGTTATTAAATAAAACAAATTAAACTTAAACAAAAAAATATGAGTACATAGTACTCATATTTTTATTTTTTACCTGAGTTTCCCCTGAGTTTCCAAGTTTTAACAAAAAACGATAAAAAGAGCATTTTATTGCTCTTTTTTCAACTTTTTCAAAAATTTACATTGTAATTTATGGTTTTTGAGTTTCTAATATCTTTTTGATAATAACAAAATCATTTAAATGTTGCATATTATCTTTATTTTCTATTAATTTTTCAGTGATAATTTTTGAATTTATCACTTCAACATATTTATTAGCACTTAAAATTGCTTTTATTAATCTTGTGTTAGTAAATCTTTCGTTTTTAACACCTAATACAGGTTCTAAGTTTTTATTTACTAAAGTTAGTAAATATCTCATAAGAACCAATGATATAAAGCATAAAAGAAAATATCCTTCAATGTGTTTGTCACTTCGCACATACACAGGTCTGATTCTTAAAGCGTTTTTTAATGTTCTAAAGTTTTCTTCAACTTGTCATTGTTTTGCATATAAATCAACAACATCTTGAACTGTAAGATCGTGTCTTGATGTTTCGTAAGCGTATAAACCATCAAACTTTTTATCTCTCTCGATTTTTTCATAATCTAACTTGTATGAAGTTGTTTTACCATTTTCAATTTCTTTAAAGAATTTGTATTTTTTACCAGCAAGCAAATCAGCTTGAGCAACAATACCATTTTTAGCTTTTTTATTGAAATTATCAATAAGAATTTGTCTATCTTGTTTATCTTTTTTAGCACGTTTTTCACTATAAGTTATTATTCTACGTCTAGTTCTTCCGTTTGGACGTTTTTTCTGTCATAGCGATTCATAAGTTTCTTCTTTAAATTTAAAATTATCTAAATCAACATATCCTTCAGGATCTTGAGCGAATAATTTAGTTCTTTTAGTAGCGATTTTTAATCTGTAAGAGATTATAAAATCAATATTATTTTGTTCTAGGAATCTAATGTTTTTATTGGTACTCATTCCTCTATCAGCAATTATTGTAACCATTCTAAGGTTGTAAATTTTCTTGATTTCGTTGATAAATGGAATGAAAGTATTTGGGTCAGCTGTATTGCCTTTAAATAATTTGTAATGGATTGGAATACCATTTTCATCAGTGATTAAACCCACTACAATTTGATCTTCTTTGAATTTTCCATCTTTTGAATATCCAGGGTGTTTAAGACCTAAACTTGTAAAAGTTTCAAAATATACAGTTGATGAATCAAATCACATAACATCAACAGATCTTAGGTTTTTAGAAATTAATGAATTATTGATGTTTTTTAAAATAGTTGTTTTATTATCTGAAAGATAATCTAAAGAGTTGTAAAATGTAGTCTTTTTTGAATCAAATTCAATTTCATAATCAGGAATACTTTCAAAAGTTTTAATAAGACTTTGTTGTTTTAGGATACGTGTTGAAATTATAAATTTCAATATTTTTATTAATTCTTTTGATCTTGTTTCTTTTGTCTTCTCAAAAATATCCAAGTCATCAATTGTGTTAAATAAAACTTGATGACCATAATTAACAACTTTTGATTCAACAACTGAATTTTTAAGAACTTTATTTACTTCTTGCAAAATTTTGTCTTTAGGTCATTCAGGATCTCAACTAACACAAGCTTCTTTTAAGAGATTAATTGGGTCTTTTGTAGATTTTTCTAATTTTTCTAAATTCCCCAAACCAATACTTCTCTTATAACCTCTAGCATGACCATTTGAGATAGCTGCTGTGATGTAGTATGTGTCTTTTCTTTTACTTCTAACAATAATTCACTTTTCTTTTTTCATACTCCTAATTATACCATAATTACAATGTAATTATGTGGAAAAAATAATTTTTTTACTATACGTAGTATAGTAAGTGTGGAAAAGTGCTAAAAAATTGGTCAAAACTTGGAAACACAGGATAATCGAACTTAAAATTTTAAGACTACCATATTTTGGCAATGATCTAATATCTAATACTTTTAATATCTTTTCTAAATTCTTATCCATTTTTAGTCTTAAAAAGTATTATTTATTCTCTTTTCATACAATGACTGTAGCTTTTTCATTTAAAATTTTCATAACTTTTGATGCATCAAAATATTTATCATTTTTTTCGAAATTTAATGTTTCACTTAGGGAAGATACTAAGTATCTTTGAATAAATAAAGCGATGTATCAAATTATAAAATAACCTAACATATATTCTTGTTTTCAATCATAAGTAGATTTTGTTTCAAATTTAGTAAATAATAATCTTAAATATTCTTCAATGTTTCATAGTTCTTTTATTTGTTTAATAGTTTTTATTAGTTTATCTTCTTTGATATTAGTTCTAATTCCATAAAATCCAATTGTTTTAAAATTATCATTATTTTGTTTTTGGTTATTTAGGTTGTTAGATTTTAATTTTTTAACATTATTTAAATCACATTCAATCCTATCGTATGAATAAATTAATATAATGTCTTCTTCTAATGAATAGTCTTTTGTGTTATTGTTAATAGAGTCTATTACAGGTATTCTTTTAACTCAAAAATTATCTATAACTTCTTCAAAAGTATTTAAATCAAATGTATTAGATATATGTTCATCTGGGAAATTTATTTTTTCAGTAATTATATAGTTGTAATCCAATTTTTTCATTTCTAATAGGTTAGTTTTAGAATTTATATCATTATCAAAAATAATTGTACTATTTTTAAAATTAAAATTCTTTTTTAATCTTTTTAAAAATGGTAGGAAGGTTTTGAATTTATTTGTGTTTTCTCAAAAAACTTCAAAATTAATAGGTATACCTTTATTATCTACTGCTAAACCTAAAACTATTTGTGTTTGATCAGGTTCTAAGTCATATGATAATTTATAATTCCTTAAATCATTCACACTAATACTTTTAAAATAAATAGTTATTTCATCATAATAATCACTTAAATCATTGATAGATAACCTTGATAATTGTTTATTTAAATGACTTATTAAATTAGTTTTTTCTTTAGCTATTTTTCTTAATGATCTATAAATTGAATCTAAAGGAAAATTATAATTTGCTAAGTATTTTTCATTTAGATTTAAAATTTTAAACGATTCATTTGGTCTTAAACTGATTGAAGTTATTAAAAATTCTACAATATCTACTAAAGAATATTTTGTTTGATAGTTTTTATTCATTTTGTTGAAAAACTTATCCAATTTAAGAGTGTTAAATATCTTTTTATAGATTAAATTTCCATAACACTTTGTTTCTAATGTTTCATTATCTGCAAGAAGCACATTATGAATAAGTGAATCCATAACATCAGATACTAATTGATTTGCTTCTGATATTTTTGCTTTTGACTTTTTACATTTTTCTTTTAATTTTTCAATAGCAAGTGGGTCGTTTGCTATTAAATCTTCTTTTTTACCTAATCTTTGTACAACTTTATGAACTGCTTTCTTTTTAACTTTGTCTCATTTTGATTCCACTAGTGTTACATATTCAACACCGCTTACTTTACTAATTTTTACAAACATAGTGTAATTATACCTTTTGATAATATAAGAGATATAAAAAACTTCTTAATTAAATTAAGAAGTTTGACTAAATTCTATAACTTTAGTTATTAATTGATGAGTATGTTCATGTTCAGAATGTTCATGTAAGTGGAACGTAAGAATTAATACAGAAAATACAACTCCAAGGAATAATGAAATAATTGTAATAATTCATCTTCTTTTTTCCATATCAACATGGTAGAATTCTGGGAAAAATTCTACCAATGATGTAAATAAGAAAATTCCAGCAATTGCTGCAATTAATGCTGCTTGAGCAAAATTGTGTGCATCAATTCATGAACCTATAAAAATACCAATTAACATAAATGGTAAAAATAGCATATCCATTAAAGTTGAAATTAATAATGAGTTTCATCTTCCATAACCTGAGTCTCTTAATCGATAGTAAAAAACTAATTCTTCAGGTATCATATGTAAAATCAATGAAACAAAATATGCTACTGTTAAATTATTAGCACTACCTTGAATTGCTAAGCTTAAGTTATATCCAATAAGCATTCCTTCAGGAATTCTATGGGTTAATAATAAAGCTAAAGCAACAATTTTAAGTTTAGCACTAACTTTTTCACTTAAAGCTTCTTCAGCTAGGATAATACTATCTTCTTGATTAAAGATGTGATCAGGATGCGAATGAGAATGTAAATGACCTTCACTAGAGTGATCATGCACAAATATACTAGTTTTTTTATTAGTCATTAATTTTTTATTGATTCTATAACTAATAACAAATTTAAGAATAAATGAAAAAATTATTCCACCTAATACTCCACCAAAAACTGTAGCGATATTATATCCATATTGACTTCATTCACTTAATTCCTTACCTTGATCTTCAAGTACTTCAATCCCTTTTGATGATTGCTCAATTGCTTCTCTTAAAAAACCAAAAGTAGCAAGAATTAAGAAAAATCCGGTTGAAAAAGCATAAAGGTATACTTTAGTTTGATGGTTTAATTTACTTTTAAATAATGGGAATAAAAAAGAAATAAAAACCGGTATAAATAACAAAATTAATAAAGCAATCAAAACAATTACAACTCTAGCAGCTGCATCTGAATGTAATTGATTTGATAAACTATTAAATATTTGCTGAATATCCATTAGTTATATTTGATTTCGATATTGTGATAAACTTCTTGAATATCGTCATCATCTTTTAATTTTTCAACAAATTCAAGTAATTTTGTTTCTTTTTCTTGATCATATTCAACATACATATTAGGTACATATGTTACTTCACATTGAACGAAGTTTTCAATGTCAAAGGCACTTTCAAGTTCATTTTTAACATCAGTGAAGTTTTCAGGAGCAGTAATAACTACATAAGTATCATCTTCAACTTCGATATTTTCAGCTCCATTTTCAATTGCTAATAACATTAATTCTTCTTCGTTAGCTAATGATTTATCAAATTCAATAATTCCTTTTTTATCAAAAGCAAATGGAATTTGACCTGTTTTACCTAATGAAGCATTTTGTTTTTTGAAATACGCTTGTACATTTGAAGTAACACGATTAATATTGTCACTTAAAGTAACAACAATAAAACTAGCTCCACCACTTACAGTAGCATTAAAAATTGTTTCTACAAAGGCATTAGCATTTTTATCACCTTTAGCTTTTGAGACAGCTCTTTCAATGTTGTCCTTTGGCATATTTTTACTTTTAGCTTTTGAAATAGCTAATTTTAATGCTGGATTAGTTTCTGGATCTGGTCCTAATTTAGCAGCTACATAAATTTCTTTTGAAAGTTTTTGAAAAATTTTTCCCCTAGCTGCATCTTGAGCACCCTTACGGTGCATAATATTGGCTGCATGTGAATGTCCGGCCATAAATTTCCTCCTTGATTATTTAATTAAATTGGTTTATTTGGTTGATAAGCAGTATCACGCTTATGTTGTGTAGAATTATGTTTGTGTTGAATTTTAGCTATTGTGTCTTGAGATAAAGTTTGATTAATTAAATCTAAATTATCTAAATTATTAATATAAAAATCTAAATCTTTATAACTAAATCCCAATTCAACTTCATCAGTTTGACCATCTCACAATCCTGCAGATGGTTTTTTATTAATGATATCTTCTGGCACATTCATTAATGATGCAAGATATCTAACTTCACCTTTAGTTAATTGACTAATTGGTAATAAATCAGCTCCTCCATCACCAAATTTTGTAAAGTATCCAATGTATACTTCACAAGCATTATCTGTACCTAAAACTAATGCTTTATTATTTTGAGCATAAGCATATAAAGTGATCATTCTTAATCTTGGTTTAATATTAGCTATAGCTAATTCATTAGTTACATTAAAAATGTTTTTAAGTTCTAAAAAACCATTAGTTAAATCTTGATAAATAAATTGGTCATTAAAGGTATTTTCTAACTGCTTAATATGATTTAAATCACTATCTGTCATTGAAATAATTGGCATTACTATTGCTGTTACTTTATCTTTAAATACACTTTTAGCTAAAGCATAAACTAAAGCTGAATCAATACCACCACTAATACCAACAACTACTCCTTTAGCATTAGCGTTAGCAACTTTAGTTTTTAAAAATTCTTGAATTGTTTTAATATATGATAAAGCAGCTTCTTTATCATATACAGGTTCACTACCTTGATATTTTGTTATTTTACTCATTAGTAATATATACCTCTCATTAATTATACTTAATATTTAAAAATTAAGTTATTTTTTAAAAATAAAACTCACTAAGTGAGCTTTATTATTTACATAATTTAAATAATACTTCACCCGCTAATGCTTTATCAGCCATAGAAGTAACATTTTGTAAAACTGAATCATTTGTAGTTGTGATAATAATGTGTTTGTCAATGTTTTCTTGATCAAATTTGTTTAAGTTTAATTCTAATAACACTTCTTGTTTTTTAACATTGTCATTTAAATTAAATTTAGCATCAATACCAATTCCATCAAGTTTATAACTGTTTAATCCAGCAACAATAACAACTTCAATTCCTTCGTGTGATTTAAAAATAATTTGATTTTTGTTAGCAGGCATCATCATAATTTTTCCATCAAATGGAGCTAAAACTTTAGCAGTTGAACCACTAACTAAAATAGCAACTCCATTACCTACTAATTTCTCTGAAAAAATTCCATCATTTAATTTTTCTAACGCAACAAGTTCTCCACTAACTGGAGCAAGAACATCAAATTGTTCCACACATTGAGCTTCTTGTTTAACTGATGAAGTTTCTTCTTTAGTTGCTTGAGCGTTGTCTGTTGTTTCTTCTTTTAAGTTGGGTACATAAAGTTTAACAACTTCGTTTAATTGATCAACACCACAATCAAAAGTAACTTGAACATAGTTTGAAGCATCAAAAACTTCAACTTTTTTAGCTCCAAGTTTTTTTAATTCTGCTTCATTAATTAATGATACGTTTTTTAATCCATATCTTAATTGTGACACACTATTATTAAATGAAAGAATGTTATTTGCTCCACCTAAAGCATTAATTAATTCAACTACTTCAACTGGAGTTGCACATGTGCATTCTTGACATGAATCATTCTTTTTGTTTGCTAATAATTCACAAGATTTTTCTACTAAATTCATTTTGTCTCCTTATTTGAAAAATGTTATTTTAATTTTACATTATTAATATTTTTTATGGTACTATCGAAATTTATTTTAATATTTTTTATGGTAAAAATACCATAAAATAAAAAAGAAGCTTGTTAGCTTCTTTCTTTTTATATTTAGTTTCAAAATCTAAATTTGATTTAATAACTTGTTAAACAGATTTATTTTTCGTCAACATCAAATTTATCATGCTCAACGATCGTTATCATCTACATCATCTTCAGGTTTTTCATCATAAATATCGTTGTAGTTTTTTGGTTCTTCTTCAATATCAAACATAGAGCTAATTTCGATTGTATTAACACCATCATTCATTGATTGTTCTATTGGTTGATGTTGAATTTCATTAGTTTTAACTAATGTTTCTTCTTTTTTTACTGTTGTTGAAGTTTGAGTTGGATTAAATGTATTTGTTTTAGTTTGGTTTAATTCAACTGTATTAGTTTGTTCATTTTTTTCTGCTAAACTTGAAACAATGTGTTCAGCAGTTTTTTGTTGATCAAATAATACTTGTTTTACATTTTCACTTAATGTGTTGTTATCGTTTTTAACAACTTCTTTACTGATGAAGTCTGTTTCAATAAATAAATCAGAGACTTCTCCGTTATTATAATCTTCAGCAGTAGAGTTAATATCAGCACCACCAGCAATAATTGAAATTTTGAAAATTTCTGAGTTGTTGTTTGTTTCAACAGCTTCTTGTCCAATAATGCACTCATAATCTTCTTCTTCACGGTTTTGTGCTAGAATTTCATGAACTCTATTAACAGCTTTTTTAATCTCAGCTAAAGTTGCTTTATTATCATATTGAATGTTAACTAAAATACGTTTAGCGGTTTTAATATCATATTTATATAAATTTTGTTCAAATGCTTTATCTACAGCTTTAATAGCACGGTCTTTACCAGTTGATTGTCCTATACCCACCACAGTTAGTCCAGCATCGGTTAAGATTTTCTTAGCATCAGCATAGTCAATATTTATATTTCCAATACGGTATAAAATATCATGAATTGCAAGAATAATGTTTTTTAATGAAATGTTAGCTAATTTAAACGTATCAGCAATTGGTAAGTCACCGTAGTTATCAGCTAATTTTTCATTTGAAAGAATTACATATGAATCAACATGTTTCTTAAGTTCTTCAATACCTTGATTTGCAATTTTTTTTCTTTTAGGACCTTCGTATTCAAATGGTGTAGTAATAATAGCAATTGTTAAAGCACCATTACTTTTAGCGATTTCAGCAACAACAGGTGCAGCTCCTGTACCAGTTCCTCCACCAAAACCAGCAGCGATGACCACCACATCAGCACCAGCTAGTTCTTCTTGAAGTTCCATAGTACTTTCTTTTGCAGCACTAGCACCAATTTCTGGGTTACTTCCAGCCCCTAATCCACGTGTTTCTTTACCTAATTTAATTTTTTTGCCACATTCAACAGTTGCTAAGGCCTGTGCATCTGTGTTTGCAACAACAAAATCAACATGAGTAAAACGTTCTTGAAGCATTGTTTTGACAGCATTGTTACCACTACCCCCAACACCGATTACTTTTAGGGTAATGTTAGCAGTGTTTTTATCAATAATTTCTTCATTTTCTTTTTCAATATTTTCAATCTTTTGATCAAATAATTGACTCATTTTAATTTACTCCTTTTCATTTATTAAAAATTTTCTTTAGATTTGAATTTGTATTATCAAATTCTTTTAGATTCACATCACTAGTTCCTGGTTGTATTGGTTTGTTATTATTGAATCAACTAGTTAGTGTAAGTGCTTGTTTAATTACTTTATTAGCATCACTACCAAAGATATATCTTTGGTTTGTTTGGTTTATGAATACAGGTTCTATTTTTGCTTTATTTACTTTTTTAAACAATTGCATTAAATGGTTAATAAATCAATCTAATTCACCACTAAAAGAAAGTTTATCAAATCCATTATACATATTGTTTAAAACATAAATGCTAACAAAATTATGAATTTCTTTGGCAATATTGTTGTTAAAACGTTCCATTTGACTCGCAAAATACTTTAAGTTATTATCTAAAGCTAATGAATTGTCTTGGTAGGAATATGCGTTTTTAGCAACATATCTTAAACGATTTAAAATTTGGCTTTGGTTTAATTTAGTTTCTAATGTTAATTGTTTGATTAAAGAACTAGTCCCCACTAACAATTTCTTATAACCAATAATTACTCCATTTTGGACTATATTAAATGAACAAAAATCGCTTGATAAATTAACTAGGATATTAATTCGTTTATTGCTAATAAATTCACTAGCTATAACTTGAGATTTTAATCAATAGTTACGTTTTTTGGTTAATCCAATATTATCTAAAAATTGTGTTATTTTGTTAAAAGCAAGTTCGTTTTTATTAATTGCAATAAAACTAGAGTATTGAGTAATTAAGTCTCACTCAATATTTTGGTTTAATTTAGTATATTCTTTGCTTATCCCTTGGTAATGGACAACAAATTTATATGGTTGATTAATTACTATATTGGTTTGGTGATCAATTAATTCTTCTAAATGTTTTTTAGTTTTATCATTAATAAGATTTTTAAGATCTTTAAGAGTTAAATCGCTATTTTGGATTTCACTTTTTTCTAGATTTATTTCAAGTTTATTAAATTTAATATCTTGAAATAAACTGTCTTCAAAAATAATGTTACTTGCGATTATGCTGTTATTATCTAAATTACTAAAAATATCTTTAAGTTGCAATGCTTTGATTTTAGATTCACTTTTGCTTCTGTAATCAAATTCAAAATTACAATTATTTCCAGCACTAACTAAAATGCCATCCACATCCTTAATTAAACTAAAACTAATTGTTTTTGAGCTAATGTAAAAATTAGCATAGTATTTCAACATAAAGCTCCTTTATAATTTGGTAATAACTCTTAACTTCGCAGTTCTTGAACGATTATTTTCTAAAATTTCATTTTTTGATGGTTTGATTTGTTTTAAGCTAAATTTTTTAACTTCTTGAACAGGCATCTTAATAGGTAAATCGCTTTTGGTAATGTTTTTACAAAAGTCTTTAACTATTTTGTCTTCAATTGAATGAAATGTAATTATAGCTAAACTAGCTTGTTCTTTTAATAAAGATAAAGCATCATTTAACATAATTTTTAAAGAATCAAGTTCATTGTTAACTTCAATTCTAATTGCTTGAAATACAGCCTTTGCAGGGTTTTTGGCTCTTAATAAAGCTGCAGGGTAAGCAGATTTAATAACTTCAACAAGTTGCAATGTTGAATAAATTGGCCTATTTGCTACAATAGCTTTCGATACTTTTTTATTAAGTTTGACATCAGCATAATTTCATAACAATTGTGCTAATTTATCTTCATCGTATGTATTAACTACTTCATAAGCAGATAAATCTTGTTTTGTATCCATCCGCATATCCAATTTTGCATCTTTATTATAGCTAAATCCCCGCTCAGCTTGGTCAATTTGAGGTGATGATATTCCTAAATCAGCTATCATACCATCTACTTGATAAATACCAAGTTCATTTAATCTTGATTTAATATCACTAAAATCACTTTTGATTAATTGAAAATTTGGTGAAATTGCTTTTAATCGTTCATTTGCAGTCGCGATCGCAAAATCATCCTTATCAAAAGCAATTAATTTACCTGTAGTAAGGTGTTTTAATATAGCTGCAGAATGTCCACCCATTCCAAGTGTAAGATCCACATAAATTCCATCTGGTTTTATTTTTAAAACATCAATGGTCTCTTTAAGCATTACAGAGTAATGTAACCTACTTTGTTCCATTTTACCTTTCTGAAAGCATTTGAGCTAAATTAATAAGATCTTCAGAGCTGTATTGATTTTCAAAAGCTTCGAATTTTTCGCTAGATCAGAGTTCAACAAATGAACCAACTCCAACAAAAACTACTTCCTTTTGGATAGAAAGCTTAGAAACGATATGTTTTGGCAAACTAATACGATTTTGGTTATCCAGCGCAACTTCGAATGCGTTTCCTAAGATAATACGTGTTATATCTCTAACCCTTTTATCAAAGAAACTTTTATCTTCTAGCATAGATATGTAGTTTCTAAAGTTGTCTTGAGATCTAAGTTCTGCATTTCCATCAAACCCTAAGGTGATGTAAAAAGTAGAACCTAGTTCTTCTTTGAAAACAGGCGGTAGAACTACCCTTGATTTATCATCAAGGTTTCGCTTATGTTGTCCAAACATTACCACTTCCTCCCACTATCCACCATAATTTTACCCAAAAATCGTTATATTATTTTAAAAAAATTTTTTTTCATTATATTTAATATTATTTATGCAAATTTTTTTATTTTTTTCCACATTACTGAAGCTTCATTAAATAAAAAATACAAAAAGAGCACTAAGCACTTTTTGTATCATTACATCATTTTAAAGCATCAGTTACATCATTAATTTCACCAATCAATGTAACTATATCATCAATTTCTAATTGCACTTGTCCTGTAGCACGCTTAGGAACCCCATTACGTTTAATTAAAACAATTGTAATACCTCTATCATTAAAACCTAATTTACTAATTGGTTGATTGGTTAATGATGAATTTTTAATAGTAGTATTTCCGATAACAAAATTTTCACTAATTTCTTGAATCCCTTCAGAATAACGTACAAAATTTTTGTTAGCTGCAATTAATGCAGTTCTTACTCCAGCTTCTGTTTCAGGGTTAATAATAACATGAACTCCAATTTGTTTTAAAACTCTAGCATGTCTTCTACTTTTGGCTCTTGCAATAATGTTTTTAACTTTTAACTCTAATAAAGCTGCAATAATTTCAATATTATCACTAATTGCTACAACTACAGTTTCAATTTGAGCAATCCCAATAGCTTTTAATGCTCTCATATCTGCAGCATCTGCAATTACTATTCGTTCAGCTTCTTGTTCATATAATTTAGCATTTTCATCATTTTGATCAATTATTAAAACATTTTTATCCATTTTTAATAATTGATCAATTACAGCTTGACCAAATCTACCAACACCAATAACAGCGATGTCGTCTCTATATTTCATTTTCATAATTAACTCCTATCCAATAGTTAAATCACCATCAATATATTCATATCTTCGATTGTTACTATGTTTTCTTTTTCAAACTAATAAGGTTGATGAAATTCCAAATTGTCCAATGAACATCACTATTATAATAGCTACTTTAGAAGCAAAATTTAAACTTTTAGTTAATCCTGTAGATAATCCTGTAGTACCAAAAGCACTAGCTACTTCAAATAAAACATGTTCAGTTCCATAAGGTGTATTATGGGTTAAAAAATTCTTTAATTGTGGGAATTTTTGATAAAGTTCTAAATTGGTTTGATAATCGACTAAATTAATTTTTCCATTATAAGTGTTAAAGCTTGTATAACAAATTAATGTCGCTATTAAAATAACAACTAAAGCAATAGCTATCACTTTAGCAGACATATCTACTGTTTCTTTGTTGATTGAACGCTTAAACATTCTAATTCTTGGTAATCCCATTAACATCGAAACAATTGACATTATAAATAAGGCAAAAGTGGTGGTTCTAATTCCTCCACCTGTAGATGCAGGAGCAGCCCCAATAATCATCATAATAGTAAATACAAAAATACTTCCTGAAGTTAAATCTTTTAAATTAATTGTTCCAAAACCGGCACTTCTAGTTGAAAGTGAGCTAAAAAAGATAGCAAATAATTTTTGATTTACTCCACCATAATAATAATATTGTTCTAAAGCCACATATTCTTTAGATAATTTAGGTAATCCTTTAGCTAAATATTGATTATATAAGCTTAAATGTTGTTGATTTTTACTTAAAGCTTCTAAATCCATTTTATTTCAAAAGCTAAATGGATCATGACTTGAAATTTCTAATGATAAAGATAAAATAAACCCAACAATAAAAACCAATAAATAAGTAACTAAAGAAACTTTAGTGAATAAACTAAATTTATATGAATGTTTTTTACGTTTAATTTTATGTTGAAAATATGAAACAATATCATATAAAGTAGGATAACCTAATCCACCAATAATTAATAAAATAATAAAGCAACTTTGTAAGAAATAATCACTATAATAAGGCATTAATGAATTACCTGAAATAATATCAAATCCAGCATTATTAATCGCAGAAATAGTGTGAAAAATTCCAAATCTTATTGCTAATAATCAATTGTGATGTGGATTTTTATAATTATTATTTAAATCTTTTTTGATTGCTGCTGTTTGAAAATTTTCAGGACTTGCAAAATAAAAATAAATACTTAAAATAATTGAAAAAATAAAAATTGCTACTAATAAAAATTTAACAGAATCAATAATTAATTTTGAAGTTTTATTTGCATCAACTCCTCCACGTTCATCTTGGAGTAATTTCATTTCTCCCAAAGTGGATTTTTTTACACCAAATAAATAATTAATCAAGAAGAATTTTAATGCAAAAATACCAATTCCTCCTGCAAGAATTAATACTGCAATAATTGCTTGACCAAATCAATTTCAATGACTTCAAGTATCAACTACTACTAATCCTGTATCACTAAAAGCACTAGCGGTAGTAAAAACTGAATCAACATAACTTATAGCATTATTAGGATCATTTTGGGTAATTGGTGAATAAAGTAATAAGCTTGATGCTACTACAATTACAATGTATCAAAATAGCAAATATTTTAATTTTGAAACATTATTTTTTCATAATCAAAACCTATTTCAACCACGACCAAGCCAACTTTTTTTAATATTTCTTAAAGTTTTTTGTCATCAATTCATTTTATCCTTTATCAAATTATGAAAATAAAATTCACTTGCATGAATTTTATTTTACACATCTTTTTTCTTTGCAGCATTCATTGAACGCATAATTTGTCTAATTTGAGTTTCGCTTGCTTTACGACCCATTTGTTGGAACATAATACGAATCATTTTTTCATTTACAGGTGGATTTTCTTTTAATTGTTTTTCAAACATTTTTTTAGTTACAAAAAATGTAACTAAAGCAGATGCAAGACCAACAAAAATAACTACTGTAACAATAATAATAGCTAATGTACCACCAGTTATATCTAAACCTTTTGAAGCACTATCAGCTAAAAGATTAGTAGTTGATAAAATCATATAAAACTCCTTACATTTAAAATTAATTATATTATTGTAATTATAAAGAAAAATTAGTTAATTTATAAGTTAAATTACTTATATTTAATTTGATCATACTTATTGTGATCAAATTCCTTACAAAATTGTGAAATTAAATCACAAGCAGCTAATAAATCACTAATTGAACATACTCCTATTGGACTATGAAGATATCTTTGAGGTAGTGAAATAGTTAATACCGCAGCTCCTCCTTGAGCAAATTGTAGTTCATGAGCATCAGTACCTCCACCCATAGCTACAAACCTATAAGCTTTGATATTATGTTGTTTAGCAACTTGTTCAAATAAGTTAATTAAATTAACATCCATTAAAGTTCCACCATCTTTATATCTTAAAGCTGCACCTTTGTATAAAGCAGTAGTTCCTTCAATTGTTCCAATAGTATCATGACTTGAAGTTGTATCTAAAGCTATAGCTACATCAGGATTAATGATACTTACAGAACTTCTTGCACCTCTAGTACCCACTTCTTCTTGCACAGTACCTACAAGGTATAAATCACAATCTAATTCTAAATTAGCTAAATTATTTGCAATTTGTTCTAAAACAGCAACCCCAGCACGGTTATCCATTGCTTTTCCACCAATTAGATCTTGATCTTTAAATAAGATAGTTTCACCACTCATACATACTCTATCACCAATTTCTACACCATGATCAATAGCATCTTGTTCATTTTTAAATCCAAAATCAGCATAAATTTCATTATTAGTAATTGCTTTAGATACTTTTGATGATTCCATAATGTGAATTGATGTATGACCAAATACACCATCAAAAGTTTCATCACTACTTGTGATTAAAGTCGCTTTAGTTCCTACAACTACAGTAGGTCAAATTCCTCCAATTGGAGAAAGTAATAATTGTCCAGTTTTATCAATTCTACGCACAATGTATCCCACTTCATCCATATGTGCTGCAATCATAACCTTAGGAGCATTTACTTTTTTAGATTTTTTAAAGAAAATAATTGATCCTAATTTATCTCTAGAAATTTCATAGTTTCCTAAAATATTATTTCTTAATTCATCTGCAACTGGTTCTTCATATCTACTCATTGCTTGAATTTCCATATATTTAATTAATCTCTTTTTAAAATGTTGTTTTAATTCAGTCATTATTTCTCCTATTTATGATATTTAATCCCGTTTTTGATACTAAATCCACGATAAATTTGTTCAATTAACATCACCCTAAATAATTGATGGGGAAAGGTCATTTTTGAAAAGTTAATTTTTTTATTAAACATCTTTTCATCTACTCCATTAGAACCACCAATGACAAAAGTAATATTATCCTCTTCGGTAAATAATTTACCAAATTCTATTGAATCATATTGCTTACCTTGAAGTGATAAGTAATAAACAGTGGAATTTTTAGGAATTTTTTCTAAAATCATCTCTGTTTCTTTTTGAATTTTTAAATCGATATTATCGATTTTTTGCCCTTTAATTTCAATTAAATTAACTTTTGAAAAAAAGTTAATTTTTTTTACATAATCATTATAAATCACTTGATATTCTTTTGTTAAAGAACCTACAGCTACAATATTAATTTTCACTATGGTCCTTTTTGGTGCTGATATAAAACATTAACATTTGAATATCAGCTGGATTAATTCCGCTAATTCTTGATGCTTGACCAATAGTTATTGGTTTGATTAGTTTTAATTTTTGTTTAGCTTCTGTAGCTAAATTTAACACTTGATCATAATCAATGTCACTTGGTATTTTAAAATTATCTAATTTATGCATTTTATTTGCTTGAGTTTCTTGTTTTTTAATATAACCATCTAGCCTAACAGCTATAGCTAATTCATTTTTATAAGGAAAATCTCCTAAAATATCAGCAACTTCAACATCTGGACGAGCAATTACTTTTAATAATGAAACACCATTTTGAATATTATATTTAAGAGCAACTTCACTTTTTGAAGATAAAAATTGATTTTCTAATTCCTTAATTTTATCTTCAATCATTTGGTATTTATTAACCACTTGTAAATAATTTTCTTGTGAAATTAAACCAATTTCATATCCGTGTTTAGCTAGTCTTAAATCAGGATTATCATTTCTTAATAATAAACGATATTCAGCTCTAGAAGTTAGCATTCTATATGGTTCTTTAGTACCTTTGGTTACTAAATCATCAATTAAAACCCCAATATAAGCTTCATTTCTTTGAAGAATTAAAGGTTCTTTATTTTCTAATCTTAATCCTGCATTAATTCCTACAATTAATCCTTGAGCTGCAGCTTCTTCATAACCACTAGTTCCATTAATTTGACCAGCAGTATAAATATTTTTAATTACTTTAGATTCTAAAGATGGACTAATTTGTAAAGGGTTTAATGCATCATATTCAATTGCATATCCTCATTTTTGAATTTTACAATTTTCTAATCCTGGAATAGTTCTAAGCATTTGATCTTGAACTTCAATTGGCATTGATGTAGACATTCCATTAATATAAATAATGTCTCCTTCTTTAGTTTCAGGTTCAAAAAAGACTTGATGACGTTCTTTATCTCTAAAACGCATTACCTTATCTTCAATGCTTGGACAATATCTAGGTCCAATTCCTTCAATTAATCCTGAATACATTGCTGATTTATTAATGTTTTGTTCTATTATTTGATGAGTTTTGGCATTAGTGTAAGTTAAATAACAAGAAATTTGTTGATCAAGCTTGATATTTGAACGATTTGAAAAAGTTAATGCACTATCACTTAAATTCTCTTTTTCAACTTTTGAAAAATCAATTGAATCTGCATAAATTCTTGCAGGAGTTCCTGTTTTTAATCTTTGAAGCTCAAAACCTAAATCAATTAGTGATTGACTAATTTTTGGAGTAGTTTTTTGATTATCTGGACCGCTTATAGTTATATCACTTCCTCTTAAAATTCTTGAATTCATATATGTTCCAGTAGTAATTACTAAAACTTCTGCTTCAATAGTTAAACCGATTTCAGTTTCAATTGATTTAAATTGATTATTATCTGTATTAATTTTGATAACTACATCTTCTATTAAAGTAATATTTGGGTGATTTTTTAAAGCTTCTAGAATTAATTTTGAGTATTTTTCTTTATCAATTTGAGCTCTTAGTGCTCTAACTGCAGGACCTTTAGATTCATTTAGCATCTTAATTTGAATCATTGCTAAATCACTAAAATATCCTTGAACACCTCCTAAAGCATCAATTTCTCTAGTAATTATCCCTTTTGCAGGTCCTCCAATTGAAGGATTACATGGCATCATTGCAACTTTAGATAAATCAAAAGTTATAAGAGCTACTTTGTGTCCTTTGTTAGCTAGTGCAAAAGTTGCTTCAACTCCTGCATGACCTCCACCAACAACGATTGCTTGATATTTATTGTTTTTCATAGTATATGTATTTTAATAAAAAAATGAAAATTAATGTTTTTTTATTTTATAATAATTTACCTTTTTAAAATAAAGCACCACTATTGTGATGCTTTATTTTTTGGTTGATATAAAACTAAATTTTCATTATGTCTATAAAAACGCCCTTCTTTTGCTTGTTCTTTACCATTTAACATAGTAGCATCAGCTGAAAATGAATTATTTAAACTAAAAATTGAATGTCCTACACCATAAAAATCTACTGGGACTTTTAACCCTTCAAATAAAGCAATTTTTTTAGCATTAAATCCACTTGAAACAATTATTTTATAATCCTTAGCACCAATGTCATCTAAAGCTTGTCTTAATCTAAAGATTTGCTCAGGAGTAACTCCATATTGTGGTTCTTCATCATCAAACATGTGATCACACATAGCTTTTCCTGTATCAACCCTTACTCCATAAACTTTATTACCAAAATGTTGATAAATTTTAGTTGCATCTTCAATGACATTGTTATTGTAATCAACTAATGAAATGATCTTATGATTTGGAAAGTATTTAATATAAGCTTCAGTCGCTTTTACTACATCTCCATCAAAAGATTGAATTAAAGCATGAGGCATACTCCCAAAAACAGCTTCATCATCAATGCTTTTAGCAGTTTGTTTTTGAGCTAGAGTAGAAACAAATTTAATTCCACCTAAAGCCACTGCTTTTCCATCAACTTCTTGATTAAGATAATGATCAGCTCGATCACCCATAAAGATAACATCTTTACCATTAGCTGCTTGAACACATTTATAAGCATTTGAAGCTATTGAAGTACTTCTGGCTAAAATTCCATCAATCATTCCTTCTCAAATACCAAACTCATGATAAGGTCCAATTAACTCTAAAACCACTTCACAATTATGAATTAAAGTACCTTCAGGGAGATATTTAATTTTATAATTATTAGTATTAGTTTGAGCTTCTAATAATTCTAAAACTTCATTCATTCCACCTAAAATTGCATTGTCTTTACGTTGGAAAAATTGTAAAACAATTTCATTATTGGGAGTTTCGTTTTCTAAAATGGTTTTGGTTTTATGAAAATAACTTGCGATATATTGTTTTTTATCTTTCATTTTTCTCCTATTTATAAATAAATACTAAAAAATTGCAGTAAAATAATTATACAAAATATTTTTTAATGCTAAAAACATTATCAACTTACCAAAACCATTGTATAACGTGCTTTAAAGCACGTTATTTATTTTTTTAAATTTTTAATAATTAAAAAAGCACGGTTCCTAGTTTAGGTCCGTGCTTTTAGTTTCCTAGTAAAATATATAGAAAAAAATTAAATGAAAGGAAATCAACTTAATTATAATGAATAAATGTAAAACTCCAATAATTAAACTTATTTATGTTAAATTAATGGAGAATACCGTTCACAGCTTATCCATTTTTTAATAAATTATTTTATAATTTATTTATATAACTAAATTAAAGGAGCCAACGTGAAAAAATCAAAAATATTCTTCTCTATTTCTGCTGTAGGTAGTGTTATTGCCCCGGTTGCAATTGCTGTTTCTTGCAATGAAAAAACAAATCAAAATAACATTAAAAAAGCCGCTAATGAAATTACTACTAATATCGAAAACTTTTTATCTGGAACATTAGCAAATACTCCTAATATTCCAACGATAGATAAAAATCAAATCAAAAGCAATGTACTGAATTTATTAAACACTATTAACGACATATCTACCAAAGCTAACACTAGTATAAATTATCAATCATTAAGTACTTTTATAAATAAAGTAATGAATTATTACAGTACAGTTTTTTCTAGCAAAATAACTGCGGCATTAACCAGAGGATTAACTGGAGCAATAAATAACAATAGTAATGAGTTTCTTGAGAAATTAAATAACCAAGAATTTGTTGATAGTGAATTTAATAAAATACCTGGAAGCTCATCATTTGAGCAAAAATATACTGAATTGAAACAAATTATTAACCAAGTTCTAGATTATATTAAGAACAATATTGATAATCAAACCTTAATAAATAAATATTTAGATCTTTATAAAAAATTAATAGGCTTCTATAGTGTAATTTATCCTAATATTCCAATGAATAATGTTTTACCAAACACTGCTAATATAGCTCCATCAGCACAAGAAATACAATTTATTAAAAACTCTATTACTGAAGCTACTAAAAACTTTAATAATCAATTTGACACAGTGTATAAAAATGAATTTAAAAAGAATTTTGTAATGATTAATCACGAAATAAAAAATGAAAAAGATAAATTCACTTTAAATGAAATTTATGACGTTGTTTTACCAATCTCAAAAATGATAAAATACCTAGTTACAAATATCGATGAATTAACTAAACTTATTGATCAATATTTATCATTTGTATCCAAAACTCTAAAACCTGCAAATCAATAATTAAAATATCAATCTATACCAATACAAATAAAGGGTATCCTTTTTGTGTTGGTATTTTTTTATTAAATTAACTATTTCACACCTTAAAGGTTAATTAATCTTTTTTTAAGTAAAATTCACATAATTTAACTATTACTCAAAAATAAAAAAATACCTACTTAATATATATATATATATATATATATATATTAAGTATATAATGTTTGCTTTTTAATATCTTGCTTTATTTTTTTATTTTTAAAGCAAGATATTTTAAAAAAATCAATATAATTTTTATGAGAGGAGAAAATAATGAAAGTACTTGAAGAATATTTTGAATCAAATGCAGTTATTTCTACACAAGAGGCATACAACTTAGGTATTAGTTCTTATCAACTAAATAAAATGGTGAAAGAAAAATACCTTGAAAGGGTTAAAAAAGGGGTTTATAAAATAGAAAGATTCTTTGAGGATGAGTTTGCTACTGTTGCTTTTGAATGTGAAAAGGTTGTTTTTTCCCACGGTACAGCTTTATGATTTTTAGGTTATAGTGACAGAATACCAAATATCTATCACATTACAGTTCCTCAAGGATATAATGTCAGCACAATTAAAAAACGTTGCATGCAAGTTGTAGTACATTACGTAAAACCAGAAGTATTTGAATTAGGTAAAACTAAAATCAAATCACCTTTTGGAAGTGATATTTATATTTATAATGCCGAAAGAACCATTTGCGATATTGTTAAAAATAAAAAACATATGGATTTACAAATTTTTTCTGATGGTATGAAATGATATTTTAGAGACAGAAATAAAAATATGCTTAATTTATATAAATATAGCGATAAATTAAACATTAAAAACAAAGTATTAAATTATGTAGAGGTATTATAATGTATAGACATCAAAGTATAAAATCCAAGATTAACAACCTTTCTAAAACAAATAACCTTAATCCACAAGAGGTTATGAATATGTTTTTCTTTGAAAGATTCCTAGAAAGAGTATCAAAAACTGAGTATGCTAATAATTTTATTATTAAAGGTGGTTTTTTAATTTCTTCATTTTCTAATATTGCACAAAGAACAACAATGGACTTAGATGCTAGTATAGAGTATTTGGATTTTGAAAAAAGTAATGTTGAAAAGATTATTAAAGAAATTTCTGAAGCAAAAATTGATGATGGTGTTGAATTTGAATTTAGAAATATAGGTTATATTAGAGATAACTCATTTTATGGTGGATTTAGAATTAGTTTGTTAGCTAAATTAGATAAAGTAAATAATGTAATTAAGATGGATATATCAACAGGTGATAAAATAACCCCTAAAGAACAATTAATTGCATATAAATGTATCTTTGAAGATAAATCTATTGGCGTTCAAGCTTATCCAATAGAAACGGTATTAGCTGAAAAAATTGATGCTATATTTTATTGACTAGAAGGTACAACTAGAATGAGAGATTATTATGATATATATTTACTTTATTCATGCAAAAAGGATGAAATAAATTTTGATATATTAAAACAAGCTATTATCAACACATCAGCTCAACGTAATAATTTTGAATATATTAAAGATTCTAGACAAGGTCTAGAAAGAATAAAGAATCCTAAATACAATATGAAAGAAAAATGATTAAAATACCAAATTACCAACCCTTATACAAAATCAGTTAATTTTGATGATGTTATTAAAACTTTGGAATTGTTTATTGATAAACTTGGGTTTTAGACTTTTTAATAAAAACTGAATTACAATGTAAATTTTATAAAAAGTAGAAAAAGAGCAACATAATTGCTCTTTTTTGTTATTTTTTATTTAACTTGGAAACTTTTATCAAAAAATATATAAATATATTATTAAAAAATTCTAAATTGATCTTTTAACAATTAAGTTATTAAAGATTTTAAAATTTAATATAATATAAAAATATTTAATATTACATTAAAATACAAATTTTTAAAATAATAATTTTATAGGAGGATGATATGTTAGAGGTACAAAATTTAAGTAAAGTATTTAGTGATAAAAAATTATTTGAAAATGTTAATTTAAAATTTACAGAAGGTAATACATATGGAATTATTGGTGCAAATGGTGCTGGTAAATCTACATTTTTAAAAATGCTTGCTGGAGAAGTTGAATCAACTAGCGGACAAATAATTATTGAAAAAAATAAACGTATTTCAGTATTAAGTCAGAACCATAATGCTTATGATGATTATGAAGTTACTGAAGTTGTAATAATGGGAAATACTGATTTATATAAAATCAAAGAAGAAAAAGATGCAATTTATACTAATCCTGAAGCTACTATGGAAGATTATGAACGTGCAGCAGAATTAGAAGACAAATATGGTCAATTAGGTGGATGAACTGCAGAAAATGATGCTCAAGAATTATTAAGCAACCTTCATATACCAAAAGAAAAATGAAATGTTAAAATGTCAGAATTAACAGCTAATCAAAAAATTAAGGTGCTTTTATCTAAAGCTTTATTTGGTAACCCTGATATTTTAATAATGGACGAACCAACTAACCACTTAGATTTACGTTCAATTAGATGATTAGAAAACTTCTTAATTGATTATCCTAATGTTGTTATTGTTGTATCCCATGATAGTGATTTCTTAGATGCTATTTGTACTCACATTGTTGATATTGATTACAATGAAGCAAAAATTTATACAGGAAACTATAGTTTCTGAAAAGAATCATCAGAGCTTGCAAGAGAAATGATGAAACAATCTAACCTTAAAAAAGAAGCTCAAATGGAAAAACTTAAAGAGTTTATTGCTCGTTTTAGTGCTAATGCTTCTAAATCTAAACAAGCTACATCAAGAAAAAAATCATTAGAAAAAATTCAATTAGATGAAATTAAACCATCAAATAGAAAATATCCATATATTCGTTGAGATATGAATAGAGATCATGGTAAACAAATTTTAACTGTTGAAAATTTAACTTACCAAAATGAAAATGGAGATTATTTATTCCAAAATGTTAGCTTTACTCTTAGACCTGGTGAAAAAATGGTTATTGTTGGAGAGGATGATATTGCTAAAACAAGATTACTTGAATGTTTAGTAGGTATTAAACAACCAACTAGTGGAACAGTAGAATGAGGACAAACTATTACTTATAGTTATTTCCCTAATGATAACTTAGAATACTTTAAAACTGATGAAAACATATTAGAATGAATTTCTAAATGACCATTAGAAAACAAAATTAAAGAAAATCAAGAAAACGATGATGCAAGAATGCGTGGATTTTTAGGTCGAATGTTGTTTAGTAATGATTCAGTATTTAAAAAAGTTAATGTAACTAGTGGAGGAGAAAAAGCAAGATTAATGTTTTCAAGAATGATGCTTTTAGAATCTAATTTCATTATTCTTGACCAACCTTTAGACCACTTAGATGCTGAAAGTATTGATTCAGTTATTGAAGGAGTTAAAAACTACCGTGGTGGAGCTATTTTTACCACTTATAACCGTGCTTTTGTTAACCAATGTGCTGATGTTATTTTAGAACTTAAATCTCCTAGTGAAAGTTTCTTATTTAGAGGAACCTTAGAAGAATATGAAGAAATAATGGAAGAGTAATGAATCGATTTTTTGTAGATTTAAAAGAAGATAATCACTTTGTTTTATCTAAAGAACACTTAAAACATCTTAAAGTTTTAAGAATAGATAATAAACCTTTTATTTGTGTTTATCAAGAACAATTTTATAAATGCATCTTAAATAATGAAGTTGCTGAAATTATTGAAATCATAGATCAAAATCACGAAAGTGATTTTGAAATAATACTAGCTATTAGCGTGATTAAATTCGAACGTTTTGAATGATTGCTTCAAAAAGCTACTGAATTAGGAGTATCTAGAATTATTCCTTTTGTTAGTGATCACACTAATCATGAATTAGTTAAATATAATAAATATCAAAAGAAGATCCAGCGTTTTGAAACCATTATTCTAAATGCTGCTGAGCAGTCATTTAGAAATAAATTACCAATTTTAGAACCTTTAACCACTTTTACTAAATTATTAGATTATCCTATAAATAATAAAATTATTGCTCATGAAAAAGTTGAAGTATCAAAAACTCTTATTCAACCTATAGATCAAGAAGTAATCTTTTTTGTAGGTCCTGAAGGAGGATTTAGTGATAATGAAATTGATTTAGCAATTAAGCATAACTTTAATTTAGTCTCTTTAGGTTCAAGAATCTTAAGAGCTGAAACTGCAGGAATTTTCTTATTAAGTCAAATTAAAATTAAATAACAAAAACCACCAATAATGGTGGTTTTTGTTTAGCTTTAATTTAGCTAATTAGCTAGCAGTATGATTAAATTCAATGTAACTTTCACCCATTAAGGTTTTAATTTGAGTAATTAAACCATCAACTTTAGTTTTGTTTAAGCTTAAAATATCTTTTAATGATTCTTTAGCTTGCACTTTTAGCATTTGAGCTTGAGTGTATTTAGCAACACCATTGCTAAATACTACCTTATCTAATTGTTCAATTAAATGAGCTCTAAGTTCCTTATAGTTTTCTATTACTGGTGTAGTAGGAATCAGTTTAAAGTTATATGTTTTAATTGCTTGAGAGTTTTCTGCAGCTACTTTAACAACTAAAGTATCATCAACTAAATTTTGTTTAACTATAGCATTATTAGTTACAGTGAAATCAACTTTTGGAGTGGTGGTTCCATTCAAGTTAATTGTATAATCATAAGTATTAGTATCAAATTCAGCTAATGGAGTATCATTAACTGAAACTTGAGAAATAGTATAATCAGTATTAGCATTTACTATAGGACGATCAACTCTCATTTCAGTAATAATCATACCGTTTTTATTATCTTTTGGAGTCATCTTAATTCTTATTGCATAAGCTTTTACTGGATTAAATTTAATAGTATTAATAGTACCATCATCAGTTAAAGATTCTGGTTTATTAATATAAGTAACTTCATGTCATTTGCTATTATCTTTTAAATTACTTTCACTTTGATCAATATAACCTAAGTTTTCTAAACTAGGAAGAAGGGTAATAGGTTCATCAAAGTATTCAATAGTGTAAGTTTTAGGACTGCTTGTTCCACTATCTCCACCAAAGAAAATACTTACTGAATCTATATGTTCTTTAGTTAATACTCCTCCTCTTGCAAAAACTAATCCAACTCAATCACTAGCACGCTTAGAACGTTGTCAGTTTGATCATTTGTTATTGTCTTTTTGGACAATACCATCATTAACTTTATTGATTCTATCAGTACTTGCAGCGTCTTTATCATTAGTAAAGCTTGCTATAGCTGCAGGATAATCAAATCCTGTAACTTGTCTGGTGATATCTTGATTTTGAGTTGATGTTGCTACTCTTAGATTTAAGATTGCTTTTAAATTAGTTCCATTAATTGTTCCATAATGTACTTTAGAACCTTCGGTTGTTAATTCTTCAGTAGTAAATTCATCTCATACCACATCTTTAACATAGCTAGTTCCATCACTATCATAAACAGTAACTTGAGTTGGAACATTATATGGTTCTAAACCTATAGCAGTAGTTGCAGCAATAGCATCAACTGATACATAATCTTTAACTACAATAGTTAAATAAATCTCTTGATTTAATGAGTTAATTATTCCTTTATAAGTGTATAAACCAGCATTAGAGAATCTAGAAGGAATAGCTTGCTCTCAAGTTATAGCTAACTTACGATCAAATTGTTCATTTTTATATCTAGCAAGTAAAAATGAATCAATATTAATCGTTTCATTAACAAAAGTTTCATAATTTGGACTAGTAAATGATTGAATTTCATTACTTCTTATTGCATTAATAATATTTATATTAGAGATATTTGATCTATAACTTTGACCCTTATATTCAAAAGTTGCATATAAGCTAGAACTTCCAGCTCCTTGAGCTAATAAGTAATTATTATCAATGGTATATAGTGAATTAACTAATGGATTAGCATCAACAAATGTTAAGTTTTCCATTTTGCTTGGATCAAGTTTTGATCCATCTTCTAATCTAGCATCTAGTTCAATTTTACCTTTTAATCCTACAGCTAAATTAGGTACAGTAATATTAAAACTAGTTACTTTATCTAATTCTTTAACTACTTTTAAGGTATAAACTTTTTTAGTTTGGTTTTCTGCAATTACCGTAGCTTTATAAGCTTTAGTTAAGTTATCTAAATCAAATTCAACTACCGAAACATGAGCTGAAGAATTTTCTGGTAGGTTAAATTGAACTACTGGAAATGCTTGAGAGTAAGAAATAGTAGTTGAATAATCAGTTAAATTAGCATCAAACGAGCTAATTGGTTGATTATTGATTACAATGCTTGCTAATTGGTTAGAAGTATCTTTAATTAATAAATCACTTTCACCATAAGCTTTAACTTCAACCAATCCCACTACTCAAAAGTCACTATTTTTAGCTCTAGCAGTAATTTTTAGACGTAAGTATTTAGTATTAATTGCATCAAAACTCATTAAATGTTCTTTACTTACATTTTTAGCATCAGGGAAGTTATTAGTATTAGATTGATTACTTACATCCATATAAGTTGTTCCATCATTACTATATTGAATAATGATACTTTCAGGACCATTGGTATGAGTATTACCATCACCAAATAAATGAATACCTAATGCTTTAATGTCTTGAGCTTGATTTAAAGTTATATCAAATGTAGTTTCTCTAGCATTACCTTTATTTCCACTAACTCAGTTAGTTCAACGTTTAGAAGCATCTACTGCTCCATCAATTACGTATTTAGGAAGATCTCCTCCTTGTTTAAAGCTTGCATTTGCTTCTGCAGTTGAAGGAGAAATATATTGCTTATTAGGATCAATGGTTCTAGTTAGTGCTTTGACTTTAATGTAAGCTTTAGTGGCTACTTGAGGATATTTAGTTAAATGACCATTAATTTCTAATAATCCTACTTGATCAGTTGAATGATCTGCAATATCTCAAGTTACATCTTCAGTTAAATGTCCATATTTAGAATCTAAATCAATTTTAGTAGGTAAATAAGTATTTAAATCATAACCTACTCCTACAACATCAAAGTAATCTATAGGTTTATAAGTTGAAACAAAATTAATAACATCAACTTGAATTTTAAATACCGTTCCATCAACTTCTGTAGTAGCATAGTATTTTCCTGGAATAGTAGTTTGAACATTAGAAGTATCTCAAACTACTTGTTTTTGGATTATAGTTCCTGCTTTAGTTATTGCTTTAACAGTTTTAGGAAGCATTAATGTTTCACTTTGTTTAATCAAAACATTATTAGTTAATAAATGAATAACTTGATTATTATTAGGTTCAACATCTTTAATAGCATAAACACTAGCACTACCATCAATTAAGTTTTCACTTTTAGCTTTAAGTGTAATTACACCTTGATTTTTATTTGATTTAACTATTACAATTGCTTTACCATTGAATAATGAACGTTTTCAAACATTGCCAGGATATGCTTTCATTCTTTCTCTACTTCAAGCATCTCCATTATCAACTCCTACAATTTCTCCTTGTCCATCAACTTCAAAATTAATTAAGTTTTTAGCTCAAGGATATTCAGTTCCTTCTTCATCTACTGCAGAAATAGCAAAGTATGCCAAAGAATCTCCATTAGCTAAAATAACAGATTTTTCAGGAACTACTTTAATCGCTATTGGAGGATTTGCGGTTTTTATTATATCAGTAGCTACTAAATTACCTTCAGCATCATATGCTTCAGCTTTAATAGTAGCAGGTTCATAATCTAACATTCATTTTAGATATAGTTCATTATCATTCTCACCTTCTTGGTATTCTAAACCATAGTTAGTAGTTCTAACATTGAAGGTTTTTTCGCTGATTAATTGATCGTTTTTGTAAAGCTTGATTGTTCTAGCATTTGAATAAACTCTAAGAGCAATTTGTCCATTTTGAGTTACTAAATTACGATAGTTAGTTTGATCTCAAGTTCAATGTGGAGCAATTTTTACCATTGGATGTTTTTTAACATCTAATCATTGAGATTGATATAAATAATAATCATTTTTCTCAAATCCTGCAGTATCAACTATTCCAAAGTATGAACTTTTTGGAGCATCATTACCTCTGTGACTATGTCAAGGAGTAGGTTCTCCAATGTAATCTCATCCAGTTCAAATAAATTGACCTGCATATCATTTATTATCACGGTCAAATTTTCAAGAACTAGTTGCTGTACGACCTCAACCTACTCTATTATTCCCGTAATCACTAAGTTCCTTACCATATTCACTTACAGTAGAAGTTCCATTATCATAAGATCCAGGAGCATATCAAACCCCTCTACTTCTTACAGCTGAAGAAGTTTCACTTCCATAAATTTTTCAACTAGGATGAGCAGTTTTTAAATTAGTTGCATTAGCTTCTGAGTAGTTCATACCTACAACATCTAATGCATCACTTATAGCTGAAACATTAGCATTTTCACCATTACCAAAACGATATTTATCATTTCCTCAAGTGATATATCTAGTAGTATCAACTCCTTTAGCTCAAGCAGCTAATTGTTTTCCTACAGTTACACCTTTGGTTGAAGTTGATTCGCCAATTTCATTCCCAATTGATCACATAAATATAGCTACAGAGTTGATTTTTTGACGAATCATTTGTTTTAAATCATATTCAGCTCAGGTAACATTATTAGCTTTAGGATGAGTTGAAGGTTGTTCAAAGAATCTATGATAATCTTGGGATTTCTTACCTGCATATCAAGTATCAAATGCTTCATCAATCAATAACAATCCTAAATCTTCACAAATTTCAACGTATTTAATATCTGCAGGATTATGGGTAGATCTAATAGCATTAACTCCCATATCTTTCATTTTCTTTAATTGACGATACATTGCATCATAATTTGCTACCGCTCCTAAAGCTCCTTGATCATGATGCATTGATACCCCATGAAGTTTCATTCATTTACCATTTAATGAAAATCCATCATCAACTGTTCAATTAGTTCATTTATAACCAAATCTTGTAGTAGTTTCATCAATCACTTGATCATTTTGATTTAAAATTTCAGTTTTTAATAAATAAATATTAGGATTATCAACATCTCATAATGCTGGTTGATTAACATCAAAGGTTAATGAATGATCTGTAGTGGTTCCTGCATTTAAAGTAATGTCATTAGAAGTATTAGTAGCTACTACTTGATCAGAACCTTTTTTATAAATAGTTTGTTTAATTTTAATAGTAGCATTTTCATTAGTGTTGTTTTCTAAGCTATATTTAACATTTGAAGTTACTGTAGCATCTTTGTTAGCTTGTAGATTATTATGAGTAATAACTACTCCATATTCAGCAACATTAATTTTATTTTTAACAATTAAATTAACATCACGATAAATACCACTACCACTATATCATCTAGAAGAATCAGATTTATTTTGAGCTTTTACTACAATAACATTTTTGCTTCCATCAAATTTAAGATATTTAGAAATATCATAGGTAAATGATTGATATCCAGAAGGATAATTACCAATTTTAGTTCCATTAACCCATATTTCACTTTCCATATAAACACCTTCAAAATGAATTGATATTTCTTTATCTTTTCATTCAGGTTCTACATCAAAAGTTTTTCTATAATATCCAACTCCACCTTCTAATGCTCCTCATTCATTAGAAATAGTAGGACTATAATCTAAATAAATTGATCAATCATGTGGTAAATTAAGATTCATCATTGATGAATCATCATAATTTACTCCAGTGATTCCATTAGTTACACTAGATCTTGTAAATTTTCAATCATTATTAAAGTTAATATTTCTTAATTCACTAATTGAAGCTACGTGTTTTTCAACTTCTGGTTCACTAGGAGTTTCAACTTCAGTAATTAATGCTTTAAATCCTGTAATGGTTTTAGCAATAGATTTTTTAGCATTGTTAGTTGTATCAACTATTTCAACAGTTATATTGATACTATTAGTATCAATATCTCGATCATTAATCATTAAATTAGAGATTCTGAATTTAGGATTTAATCCTGAAATTTCTCTAACCATATTTTCACTAACATCTAAAACCGTTTTGCTAGCTTTATCATAAACATCAAAAGTTAAATCAGTTAATGCTTGATCAATATCGTCAGATAAATTTGATGAACCATGAGTTGCAGCTAGTAATTTTAAATTTTCTACTTTAGATTCTAAACTACTAATTTCTTGGGTTTTATCATTAATTTGTTGATTTAATGTTGCAATTGTTGATTGATAAGTAGATACTGAATCTTGTAAAGTAGAGATTAAAGTATCATTTTGTTTCTTAGCACTATCTAATTGTGCAATGGTTTGTCGAAGTTGAATTAAATCATTTTCTTTGTTTAAAATAGTGTTATTTAAACTATTTTTTTCATTAGTTAATGTATTAATATTAGCTAATAATTCTTGATTTTTTACTTCAACTGCATTCTTTTGATTTTCTAATTGAGTTTTTTGATTAACTAAATCATCTAATTGTTGTTGAATTTGAGATTTTTGATTTGTAATGAAATTTAATGAATTTTTATAAGTAGTTAATTGTTCTTTGAGCTTAATAATCGCTTGAGAATCAGTAGTTGATAAATATTGTTTTTCTAAATTAAGATATTTTTGGTTTAATGATTGAATTTCATTTTCTTTAGTTGTAATATCGTTATTTAAAGTGCTAATTTGATCATTTAAATTACTAATATTAGCACTAAATCCATCAATTTGGTTTTTATTTGAAGTTATAGTTTGGTTTAATTGATTAATTAAAAGATCTTTTTGTTGATTTTGAACTTTGATGTTAGCTAATTCTTGAACTTTGTTAGCAATATTTTCAATTGCTGCTTCTAAATTAGCTTCAACTTCTTTTTGTTTATTTTTGTTTAATTCTAAAAGAGCAACCATTGATGAGTGTTTTTGTTTTCATTGACCTAGTTCATTAGTGTTATGATCTAATTTGGTTTTATAATTAGATATTTTTGATTTGTAATCATTGATTAAAGATAATAACGCAGCTTTTTCTTTTTGATGTTCTTTCTTAATTTCTTCTATTTTCTGTTTACCTGGGTTCCCTTTCGGTAGCTTGAGGTTTTGAACAAGCTACCACTGTTAATATTGGGGTTAAAATAATTGAGCTAAAAACAACATTTTTTAACTTCTTATTCATGATTTATTTCTTCTTTCGTTTGAATAATTTATATCCTGCAAAAGAAAGTATTGAAGTTGCTAAGATAGTAGATATTGAAATTAAAGTAATTTTAATTTTACTTAAAGGACCGTTTTTTACTTTCTTGTTTTGTTGTGTTTCATCTTTATCTTCTGGTGCTGAAGGATCAGATGGTTTTGGAGATTCAAGTTGATTAGAAATAGTATTATTTGCAGTTTCAATAAGACTACTAATTGCTCCTTCTTTATTTTGCAGTTCATTATTGTTTAAGTTTGAATAATCATTATTTAATAAGGTGTCAATTTGTTTAGCTAAGTCATTATCATTTGCTAATTTTGATCTAATAGTTTTTAATTGTTCTACATTTTCATTGATTCTAGAAACTAAAGCAACTTTGTGATTTAAGTAGTTCATTTCACTATTAGCAACTTTATATTCAACTAATTTATTATTTAAATCATTAGTTGATAAATTATCATAATTTAAATTCGAAATTTCTTGGATTAAGTGATTAATTCTAGTTATTTGTTCGTCTGATAAGCTATATTTAGATTTAATATTATCTAAGCTTTCTTTAACTTTAGATAACTCTTGTTTTAATTCTTCTTTATCATTTGAAGGATTAATTTCTTTATCATAATCTTCATATCCAATAGTGTTTAAATGATCAACTAAAGTTTGATTTAACTTAGTTAATTTTGCTGTTTGATCATTTAAATCATTAGTATTATTAGCATTAATAGCTAATAAGTTTGATATTTGATTTTTTAATTCATCATCTTTAACTAAGTGATTATAGTAATTAGTTTTATATTTTGCTAATTGATTATTTAAAGTTGCAGTTTCTAATTTATGATTTTGCTGTTCAATAATTGCTTGGTTAATTTTTTGCTTAATTGGTTGAATTTGATCATAAGTTGATATTGCTTGAATTTCTTTAGAATAAGCATCAATTAACTCTGTATTTTCTAATTCCTTTAATTTTTCTAATAATTGATCTTTGTATTTGTTTAATTGTTCAACTTTGGTTGCATTAATTGAAGCAATAATATTAGTAATTTGTTCAACTGTAGTAGCATCATTGATTGCTTGTTTAAATGATTGGCTATCTTCTAATCCTGTAAGTTGATCTAATGCACTAGCTTTTGCATTGGTTAATGCTTGTTGTTGAATTTGGTTAATTAAACTTGTAATTTGACTTTCTAAAGCCATTAAATTAGTTTCATCATTGCTTTGATTAATCTCATTAGCATATGAACTTAATTGGTTATATGGTTGAATTAAATTTAAAAGTTTGTTCTTTAAATTATTAATTCTTTGAGCTTTCATTTGTTTTAAATGTTCTAAAGAAGCTATTTTTTGATTAATTGTTTCAATTAATAATCTTGCTTCTTCTATTGTAGTAATTGATTTTAATTTATTTAAATAAAGCTCAGGAGTATCAGTTTTAGTTGCTAATTCTGTAGCTTGAGTGATTAATTCTTGTAATTTTTGCTCTTGTTCAGCTAAAAGAGCTACTTGTAATTCTTGGATAATGTTTTCTACTTCTTCTACAGAGTTTGCTTGATTGATTTTGTTAGCAAAATCAGCTTTATTATTTAAAGAATTTAAAATAGCTGTTGCTTCTTGTTTTTTATTAACAATTGCAGTTGCTTTTTCGTTTCTAATAGCTGCTTCAACTTGATCCAAAATAGTATTTAAAGCATCTATTTCATTAGTATTATTCATCGCTTCTAATAATTTAGCTTTTTTAGTAGGGTTATTTAATTGATCTATTTTTGCTGTAATTTGACCTTTAACTACATTAGCTTTAGCAGTTTTATCATTTTCTAATCTTGCTAAAACATTAGTTTTAACAGTTTCAATTGCTTCTAGGGTATCTGCATCAAATAATGATAGTTCCAATCCTTCTTTAGCAGCAAAATCACTAATTTGATCAATTATAGCTTTAACTTCAGCTTTTTTAGCTGCAATAGTTGCATCATTTTGCTCTTTGATTGCTGCTAAAATTTGTTTGTTAATTGCTAATACTGCTTCTACTGTAGTAGCTTCAGTAATTTGACTTGCATAATTAGCTTTATTAGTTAATTGATCTAAATTATTATTTGCTAATGCTTTTGCTTCTTCAAGTTTAGAGCTATCTAAAGTTAATCCATTAATAGCATTGGTTAATTCTGTAATATAACCACTGATTTCATCATCACGAATTTGATCTTCATTAGTTAATAAAGTAGTCATTTTATTTAAGACATTAGTATATGTTTCAAAGGTTTCTGAAGTATAAATATTACTATCATTTGAATAAGGGTGATTTACCAAATCTTTAAGTTTATTTAATTCAGCTTTTTTAGCTGATTTTGCAGCATAAAATTCTGTTTTTAATTCATTAGTTGCAGCAACTATTGAATCAATAGTGGCATTAGTAGCTTCAGCTTTTAAATCAATAGCTGCAATTTTTGCTTTAAGATCTTTATTTAATTGTTGTCATTTAGCTCCATTATTATCAATAAAGCTATATACTTGATCTCTTAAAGTTGAGTATTCTTTATATTTTAGACCTTTAGCAGATTCTTTAGCACTAGCTAAAGAATTATTATATTGCTCAATTAAAGCTTGATATTGTTCAGGAGTTACTTTAGCAGCTCTATTAGTTGCTAAAGTATCTTGATCAAGTTTAGTTTTAATTTCATTAATAATATTGCTTAAAGCCATATATGATTCATCATCGTATAAATTTCGATCTAATTTAGTAAATTCATCTACTTTCAATAAAGCAATGTCTTTATAAGTGGGACTATATTCTAAAGCTTCTTCAGTAGTGTTAAGTAAATTAGTTAATTTTGAAACTTCAACATCACTTAAAGCATCTTCGTTTTCTAATGCTTTAGTAACTTTTTTGATTGCATTCATATAGTTATTTCAAGTAGCAGTAGTAAAACTATTAGCATTAGTTAATGCTGAAGCTAATTTAGCTTTTAATCCTGAAGTATCTGCTTTTAATTTAGCATTTGAAACAATAAATTTAATTTTATTAAGCATAATATTTACTGTTTCTTGAGCAATAGCATTTGAAGCTATAACTTTTTTAGCTAATTCTATAGCTTGATTAAATTTATCTTTATCAATTTGAGTTCATTGATCAAAATTACTTGGAGTTATTAAATTATTTTGTAATTCTTCTTTAGATGTTTCAGTTAGTTGAGAACGATCAAAGAAGATTAATTCATTAATAGTAGGTTTTATATTTGTTCAAGTAATAGTTATAGAAACTAAATATTTATCACTTGGTAATCTAAAAGTTGAAGTAGATAAATCTAAAGTACCTAAATCAAGAGTTTCTTTATTTCCTTGATCATTAACTACTACTGCAGATACAGTAGCACTTGAAGGTTCATCACTAGTAATAATTTTTAAATCTTTATTGTTAAAACTTTCATCTAAAGTATAAGTGATTGAACCATTAGTGTTTTTTGGTTTATAAGCACTATTGAAATCTCCATCAATCATTTTTCCTGGAAGATAGTTTCTTGAAACTTCTACTGCTCCATCAAATTTAGGATCATTAGCTAGTGAAATATATTCTCCATTATTAATTACAATTTCATTAATAATTAAAGCTCTTGTTGGATAATTTGCTAAAACTTTTAATCTAATGTATCTAGCTTTAACTCCATTAAGCTCATCATTTCCATAATATTTAATGTTTGGATATCTTGAATCACTTAATCCTGCACCTAATTGTTGAAGGTTGCTTTCTCTATCACTATCTTGAGTGCTATCACCAATGGTAAAAGCGGGTTGTCAATTAGATTGATCAGTTGAATATTCAACTTTTAAGTCTCTAGGATAATCTTGAACGTTATCTGAAACATATAATCTTAAAGAATTAAGATCAATTTCAGTTCCTATATCATAAATTGCAGTATTTCCTGTATTTGGATTTCCACCAAATTTAGTTTGAGTGTTGATATTACCATCAAATGCAGCTCCATTAAATCTTGTATCTCCTCAAGTTGAATTAATTGGCATATCGCTTGAAATTAATTTACCAAAACTTGATTGTTCTTTAATATGAACTTTAATACTATTAAAGGTTACTGTAATAGGTTCAGTAACTGAAGTTTCATTATTATTAAATAATCTTAAATATTTAAAGGTTCTATTATTTAACTCACTAACATCATTAATATTTTCTCAAATATGACCATTTTGAGATGCTTGTAATACTATATGTTCAGTTTGAGTATAATCAACTTCTACATTTTTAATTCTGTATAAGGTTTTTAGATCTAATCCTATATATTCTCCAGATTTTAATGAATGAGTGTTAGTAGTAGTGTTATTCATTAAAGTAAATGTATCATCTTGATGATCGGTTAATAATTGCGGACTTTCTAAATTACTTAAAAGATATTTAGCTGATGGTCTACGTTTTTCTTCAAATTCTATTTCTTTAATTTTTCATCAAGTACTTACTCCATTTTTAGATTTTAATCTAATACCATGAACCATTCCAGTATTTGCAGGAACTTCAAATGTTCATACTTGATTTGCATTATCAATTTCACCTAATGTAGTTCATACACCATTGATTTCTTTTTCTAAAACCATTGCTGATAGTTTATCATTTGTATCTTGAGTAACTGTAATGGTTTTTAATTCCAATGTTTTATCAAATATAACTTCCACACCATCATTAGCAGCAATATTACCATTTGAAGTTTTATGACTTATTCAAGCATAAGTGCTTTTATTACCATCTACTATATAATCGTATCTATTATTTCTTGCTCCATCATTGATTGAAGGATTTACTCCTATTTGAGTATTATAAGCAATAGCGGTTTTATTAAATGTTGCAGAAGCATCATATCCACCAACTTTAATAGTTCCTAATCTTCATCAAACTCTTTTTTCTTTTCTATTAACTAATCTAAGTTTATTAGTATGACAGTATCCATAAATAGTTTGATCTTTTGAACTATCAAAATGTCTATCTCCAAATTGTTTTCAAGTATTATCAGTGGTATCAAAGTATTGAACTTCTACATCTTCTAAAACATCTCCACTATTTGTACCACCTTGGAAGATTTTAACTTTAGTAACTTCTTGAATTGTTCCTAAACCTATATGTAATTCAGAGTTTTCTGATGAAAGATCACCATCAACACTTTTTAATCATCATTCAGTTGCGTTATCATCATCTAATACTCTATCTTTATTTCCGCCAGCAGTTGCAAATTTTACCGGAAGAGTTACATTAACAATAGGTAATCAAGAAGCTTTAGCTTGTGATTCTTCAACTACAGGTTTATTAACAATAAATTGAGTTAAACCAAATCAAGAATCATTTGGATCATCTTGAGTTGAAATCAATCTTACACCTAAAACATTTGAAATGTTTAAATTATTAACTTCTACAGGTACAACTGAATTTAATGGACGATCATAAACTTCGCTTGAAACATCAACTCAATCAGTACCATTAGTGGTATATTGTAATTTAGATCTAAAGAAGTGGTTTTTACCAGCATTCATTTCAATATAAACATTTTGTAAAGTGATAGGTTTATTATACTTAACTCCAATATAGTTACCATTTCTAACTATGTTAGGATTTTTAAAGTACACGTTTTCTCTATTACCTGGTTCAAAAATCTTTTCTTTAGTACCTCCTGCAGGTGAAAGATATACATCTGAAATGTAAGTTTTGGTAATAAAATTAGGATCTAAAGATGATTTTTGTAAACCACTAGCATAAGCATTTAAGTTATTTACAAATGGTTGAATGTGTTGATTACCTACTTCTGGATCTTTAAATTCACTAAGGTATCTAAATTTATGGTTAGTTCTAGCTAAAGTTAAATCTTTTTTAGCTGTAGTTACTAATTCTAAAAATCCACTAATGTTACCTAATTTATATTGTTTTAAAGCGTTTAAGAAATTAACTATTGAATTAGTTAAATCAACTCAAGAACCTAAAAAAGGTTCCATTTGACTTATAAGATTACGATCATGACCACTTTCAAGTAAAGTAGTTGCATGATCGTGTAATTTACTAAACACATCTATTAAGTTATTAATTTGTTCATCAGTATAAGTTTCAGTTTGTAAAGCACGGTTAAATTCACTTAAAGTATCTCTTATTTCTACTGATTCTTCAAGTTTAACAACTCTACTATCCATTTTTTGGTTAATCATATGTTTAGATAATTCTCTTAAAGCTGTAGATTCAGGAGTTTCTACAATTGAATTATTTTCTACATATTTAAATGCATCATGATAAACCTTATCTATATGGTTATCATTATCCCAAATATTTCAAGAATATTCTGCATTACCAAAAATTGCAACTTTAGATGGTTCAGATTGTTGCATTGGGTTTAATATAATACCTTCTAAGTTATTCGGATTTACATTTTTATGTAAAAACTCTTTATATCCTCCCATAATTAAATGGTTTTTAGAGTTATCTGAGCAAGGTCAGTTAATTCATAAAAATGGTCCTCTACCAGAAGTATTTGTAAAT